>JBMCLC010000199.1:0-4489 GCA_048614715.1 Oceanidesulfovibrio sp. | reverse complement strand
ACTGGGTGATGGGCTCCAGCGACCGGCCGAGGCGGCCGAAGAAGCTGTGCTCGATCTGCTCGCTGCGGATTTCCCGGCGGATGGACTTGCGGGAGTTGGAGAGCACGCGAAGCATGCGGTTGATCTTCTTGGCCGCCGGGTCCTCGCCCCTGGCGATGAGCGGATAGAGCTTCGGGTAGGCTTGCTCGAAATCGGCATCCACGCTGGAGCCGCCGCCCAGCTTGGCAGAGCGGTAGGAATCGTAGACCACCACGAGCCGCTCCAGCTGGTCGCTCTGGATTATTTCGTCATAGGGAGTGCCTCCCAGCGCCGCCACCTTGGTGCGGAACTCGCCGAGCGCTTCTTCCATGGGCGCGTTGTAGCCCACCATGCTCTCCTCGGGCACGCCGGGGAACTGCAGAAGCACGAACACGCACACGGCCACCGCGATCACGATGGTCCCGACCTTCTTGACGTATTGCCAGGTGCGCTCCACGGCCCGGCGCAGTATGCCCGTCACCGTGGGGATGTGGTAGGTGGGCATCTCCATGACGAACGGCGCCGTCTCCTTTCCGCGCAGAATCACGCTGGTGAGGAATTTGGCGATGATCAGCGCCATGAGGATGGTGATGGTGGATATGAAGAGCATGGCCCAGGATTTGTGGGCGGCGAAATAGATGTTCACGAGCAGCGTGTACAGAGGCACCTTGGCCAGGCAGTTCATGAACGGCACGGTGAGGATGGTGGCCAGGCGGGAGCGTTCGTCCGGGATGCCCTTGGTGGCCATGACGCCCGGCACGGCGCAGCCGCCTGCGAACACGCCGCCAAGAATGAAGGGCAGGGTAGACTGGCCGTGGAGGCCGTAGCTGTGGAAGATGCGGTCCAGAATGAAGGCGATGCGCGCCATGTAGCCGGAATCCTCGAGGATGGCGATGAGCGCGAAGAGGATGAAGAAGATGGGTACGTAGTTGAGCAGCGTGTTCGCGCTGTCCACCATCCACAGCACAAGGGATCGCAGCAGCGAGTCCTCCACCAGCCCCGGATCGGGCAAGACCGAGGCAACCACGTCCCGCAACCACGCCAGGGCCGGCCAGGTATACTTGGTCAGTTCGTAACCCTGGACGATGGACAGCTCGTAGATCAGGTACACCGAGGCCACGAGGACGAACGGAGCGAGAATGCGGTTGAGCACCACGCGGTCCACCTTTTCAGAAAACGATGCGCCCGTGCTCTTTTCCTGCTGGGTGCACGCCGCCACCACCTGCGCGGCCAAGGCGTCCCGGCAGGTCACGATATAGTCGGCCGGGCTGATGGCCATGGACTCCTCGAAGGAGTCGATCAGCTCCCGCACGAGCTTCAGCACGGCCGGGGCGTCCGAATGGTACTCCTCCAGCATGCGAACGGCTTCTCTGTCTTCCTCCAGCAGCTTCAGGGTGAGCCATCGCGAGGGGATAAGGACCTCCAGCCCCGGAGCCTCGGCCACACGCTTTTGCACCGCAGAGATATAGGGCTCCAGGGCATCGTATGCGACCACGGTCCGTCCCGCGCCCGCGTCGGGGTTTTGGGAGGCCCTGGCGCGGATCGCGTCGCGCAGCTCCGCCTTGCCTATGCCCTTGCGGCCCACGGTGGTCACCACGGGCACGGCCAGAGTGGTGGATAGCATTTCCGGGTCCAGCCTCAGGCCGCGGGCCTCCGCCACGTCCACCATGTTGCAGGCCAGCACCACGGGCAGGCCCATCTCCATGAGTTGGAAGGTAAGGTAGAGGCTGCGCTTGAGCTGCGAAGAGTCCATGACGTTGACGACCACATCCGGCTTTTCCGAGCGCAGGAAATCCCGCGCCACGCGCTCTTCAAGTGAGAAGGAGGTAAGGCTGTATGTTCCGGGCAGGTCCACGATTTCCACACGGCCGGAAGAATCGCGATAGGCGCCGACCTTTTTGTCGACGGTCACGCCGGGGTAGTTGGCGATATGCTGGTTCGCCCCGGTGAGCATATTGAAAATCGTTGATTTGCCGGAATTTTGCTGGCCGGCGAGGCCGACAAGGATCGTGCGTTTCGGGGACATGGTCGTGGTCTCGTTCGTGTCTTCGCTCAGGTGAGGTAACGTATGGCGTTACGCCGCAGTGGTTTCGATCTGTTCCGCCTCGCGCTTGCGCAGGGTCACAAAGGAATCGCCCACCCGGATCTCAATGGGGTCGCCCAGGGTGGCGACGCGTATGACCTCGACCTCTGCGTTGGGAACGAATCCCATATCCATGAGCCGCTGACGCACGGCGCCGCATCCCCGATGTCTGCGGATGCGGCAACGGCAGCCCTTGCCCACTGCGCTTAACGGCAGAAAATCCTTGCATGCGGGGCACTCGTCGCCCATTAGCGGATTCGACTCGATTCGCGCCTGACGTTTTTTTCCATGGCGATGCTGGCTTCTGTTCATGACTGGCTCCCTTGTTTTGTTCAGCGTGCACCCAGGGGATATTGAAAACGGTTCTCAAAGTCAAGCGACAAAACAGATTTACTTGCTCCGTGTTAAATTAGAGAGCTTTACCTCTTGTTCGAATATCCCGAGATGCGGCTGAGAAGAAGTGTCTTTCTCAATGGAGGGAGTCATGGGTCTGCGGAATGGCCGGCCAAAGGCGGGTGCCGGTCGGCTTGTTCGCAGGCCAGGAAGCGCCTTGCCATGTGCTTGTCTGGAACCGGATAGGCAAAAACAACACCGGAAGGAGAGGCCGCAGGCGGTGGGGATGGCGACACAAGGAAACGCCCCGGCGGAGTGAGTTCCGGGGCCGTTGGCGGGGGTGAGGCTCAGGCTGGAAGGGCAGATCAAGGGGATAACCAGGACGTGACCTTCCCTCACGAAGACATCGTCACCACGCTGGAAAAGCGCATGAAGTGCGGCACCGGCATCTGCGGCCACTGCAACGTGGCGTGAAGTACGTGTGCAAGGACGGCCCGGTCTTCACCATGGCCGAGCTCGGCGAGCTGCCGAACGAATTATGGGCGTGTAGAGCAGGACAAGGTTCCGAGGGACGCGGCCCCCAGACCCCTCTTTGAATGGCTACCGAGAAAAAGCGCCGTCGCGGGTGTGCGGACCGGGAGTCGCGGTCCACGGCCCACGGCGGCGCCTTCTTGTTTCCCCCCAGCTCGACAACCCTCGCCGGCTCCGAGCGCCGGGCCTTCGGAATCTGCGTCCGAAACGGGTCTGGGTCAGTCCGGGTCGCTGTCGAATTCTCATTCGCCGAGCAGGATCTCGCGTATGCGTTTCTCCTTGGCTCCGATGACCACAGCGTCGCCCACGACGAGGGTTGGGAAGGAAATTTCCGGATTGTATCCCCTGAGTTCCCGCATGCGGTGGTTGCGCTCGTCGCCGGCGAGCCTGTCCACGTATAGCGTGTCGAAGTCCACGTTCAGGGAAATGAGCAGTTCCTTGACCTTGGCGCAGTGCGTGCATGTGCTGAGCGCGAAAAGCTTCGGCTTGGTCATGTCGGCTCCGTTGTTCAGTGTCATGATGGGAAAGGTCACGGGCGACCGGGATTGCTCCAGTTCCCGCGTCAGGGTCCTGCGGGCGGCCCGTTCCAGGTAGTCTATGTATACAGTGTCGTGGTCCACGCCGAGTTCGGTCAGCTGCTGCTGGACAAAAGCGGAATGGAGGCACGTACTGAGTGCATACAGGGTCGGCTTGCTCATGGGGCTCCTCTTATGATGGACTCGAATCATTCCAGGTAATGGCAGCCCTTGCTCTGCGGATTGCGCAATGCGCAGAGCGCAACGATGTAGGCGGCGTAGCTGCTGTGAAAAATGTCGATGAGCGGCTTGGACACCGGCGTGCTCCTGTAGAATTCGGTGAGGTTGCCGTAGAGGCTGCGCAGTTCGTCCACGGCGCGCTTGAGGCGCTGCCTGGTGCGCATGATTCCCACATAGTTCCACATGGTGCTCTGGATGACGCCCCAATCCTGCGCCAGCAGGGCGGGGTCGGGCGTTCCGTCGTGCGCCGGCTCGCTCCAGTCGGGTATGTCGTCCAGCAGCTTGCGCGCCGTCTTCCGGCCCCGTCCGAGCTGCTTGGAAATGTGTGCGCCGGCGGCTTCCCCCCAGACCACGCCCTCTAGCAACGATGTGCTCGCCAGGCGGTTTGCGCCGTGCAGTCCGGTGCAGCTGCATTCGCCCACGGCGTAGAGCCCCTCTATGTTCGTGCGGCCGTGGACATCGCAGACCACGCCGCCGCATTGGTAGTGGGCGGCCGGCACCACCGGAATCTGGTCGCGGGTGATGTCCAGGCCGAGTTCGAGACATTTTTTGTGGATGGTGGGAAAACGCCGTGCCAGGTCGCAGGTCATATTCCTGCAATCCAGGAAAACGCTGGATTCGCCCGAACGGTGCAGCTCGTCCACGATGGCCCGGGAGACCACGTCGCGGGGGGCGAGCTCGCCCCGCGGGTCGTAGCGGAGCACGAACCGTTCGCCCTCGCCGTTCAGCAGATGCGCGCCTTCGCCGCGCATGGCCTCGGTAATGAGGA
>JBMCLC010000198.1:0-4509 GCA_048614715.1 Oceanidesulfovibrio sp. | reverse complement strand
ATCCGCGCGTACCAGGCCCAGTGCGTGAGGGCCACGGCCAGGATGACGTTGACTATTCCCGTGCCCAGCACGCCGATCATGAACATGGCCAGGATGAATGTGGGGAAGGTCAGGAACACATCGCAAATTCGCATCAGCGTGGAATCCACGACCCCGCCCATGTATCCTGCCGTTGCGCCCACTGCGAACCCGAGCAGCAAAATAACGCCGGCTATGACCATTACAGACCCCAACGAAGTCCGCGCTCCGTAAAGCAGTCGGGTAGCAACGTCACGGCCCAGGTGGTCGCATCCCAAAACATGCTCGGCGCTGGGCCCTGCGAATTTGTCAGCAAGGTTCACTTCGGTCGGATCGTATGGCGTGAGAACCGGCGCAAACGCCGCTCCTGCGCCGAGCAGAAGAACCAGCACCAGTGCGAAGCCGACCAGTCCCCGTTGCACAAGCCGCCTCAATCCCGCAGGCATCATCGGGAATCCCCCTCATAGCGTATGCGCGGATCGAGCCACGCGTAGCAGATGTCCACAACCAGATTCATGGCCACGAAAATCGTGGTCATGATCAGGATGAAGCACTGCATGACCGGATAATCGCGGTTGTAGATGGCCGAGACCGCGTAACGGCCTACGCCGGGCCAGGCGAAAATGGACTCGGCGATGACCGCGCCGCCGAAGAGCTCGCCCACGTGCATGCCGATGGCCGTGATGACAGGAATGAGCGAATTGGCCATGACGTGCCGGCCGACGACCACGGACTCGGGCAACCCGCGCGCTCTGGCGTAGAGCACGTAGCGAGAGTGCATGTTGTCCAGCATATTGGCGCGGATGAGCCGTGTGTTGATGCACAGGGACATGAGCGACATGGTGACAACCGGCAGCACCATGTGGCCCAATCCGCCCTTGCCCATGGGCGGCAGCCAGCCGAGCTTGACGGCGAAGAGCCAGACCAGGATGAAGCCCAGCCAGAAGTTGGGCATGGACACGCCGAAGAAGCTGAGTCCCCGCGTCATGTGGTCTGGCAGACGGTCCTTTTTCAATGCCGAGACCATCCCGAGCGGCACGCTGATCAGCAGCGTGAGGATCAGTGACGCCGCGGCCAGGGTCAGCGTATTGGGCAGATAGTAGAATATCTCGTCGAGCACAGGATTCTTTGTCACATACGAACGGCCGAAGTCGCCCTGCACGGCGTCGCCGAGCCAGCGCACGTACTGGACCGCAAAAGGCTTGTCCAGGCCGAGCTCCTCGCGCGCCACGGCCAGGGCCTGGTCCGTGGGTGGAATGTTGGACATGCGCAGATAGGCCATGGCCGGATCCCCCTGGCCGAGCCGCAGGATGGTGAAAACCACGAGCGACACGGCCAGGAGTATCGGTGGCAGGAGCGCCATCCTTTTCAGGATGTAGCGGAACATGACTATTTCTTTTCCATCTTTTCAAACGGAATTTCCTGCTTGGTGGGACCGAAAGACGCTCCCTCCAGTTCAGGACGATGGACCATGATGGAGGTCATGTATGTCAGCGGCAGATACACGGCCTGCTCATGCAGCGTGGTCAGAATACTCTCGTAGATGTTCTGACGCTCCTTCTCGTCAACGGTCACCAGCACTTGGCCGATCTTCTCGTCGATCTCGGCCTTCATGGGCAGGCCGAGTTGGGCCTGATAGTCCGCATGGGAGGGCACGCGCATGGAGCTGCAGAAGGAGTGCGGGTCGTACGGCGGCCCCCAGCTGTCGCCGAAGATCATGCCGAACTCGCCGCTTTTCTGCCTGCTGTAGAAGGAATCGCTTTCTTCGCCCACCAGGTTCGCCTTGATGCCGATCTTTTTCAGGTCGCCCTGTATGACCTCGGCCACGGACTTCTGCAGGGCGTCGTTGCCCACGAAACAAAGATCGAGGGCCAGCTCCTCGCCATCCTTTGTGCGGTACTCGGCGCCTTGCTCCAGAGTCCAACCGCCTTCATCCAGAAGCTTCGCGGACGCTTCCGCGTCATACTCGAACGGCGTTAGGCCCAGGTCGCAGTATGGCATGGACGGCGCGAACAGCGTGTCCGCCCGCGGCTCCACTCCCAGGAAGATGTGCTCCACCATGGCCGGCTTGTTCACGGCATGGAGAATGGCCCTGCGCACGGCCAGCTCGTTCGTGGGGAAGCGGTTCGTGTTCAGAGCCATAGCCCGTGTGGCCAGCGGCGGTGAGACGGCTGTCTTTACCGCGCCCATCTGCTGGTAGCGCTGGAAAGTATCCAGGCCGAGCTGACCGCCGCCGTGCCCCCCGGAGCCGTAAATCAGGTCGATCTCGCCGGTGTCGAAAGCCACCGCGCGAGCGTTTGAGTCGGGAATGACCTTGACCACGATATGCTTCATGGCCGGCTTTTGCCCCAGTACGCGTCGTTGCGCTCGAACAATCGTACTCGCCCTTGACCATCTCGATGGTCTTCCAGGGCCCTGTGCCGATGGGCGCCTTCATTCCCTCTGACGTGTCGCCGCTCTCCGGGAAGGCCGCGGGAGAGAGGAAGCGAACCGGCCGTATCAGCGCGAGCTCCTGGAGGGTCGGGTAGTAGGGATCTTTCAGGGTCAGCTTCACGGTATGGTCGTCGATCACGGTCACGGCCTCGCCGCCTGACTCTTCCACGCCATGAAGTTGATTCACGAGTTCGAGCCAGTCGTGGTTCTCGTGGTTCAGGATAACCGTGTCGAAGTTCTTCTTGACTGCGGCAGCGTCGAACGGCTCACCGTCGGAAAAGGTCACGTCTTTACGGAGCGTGAAAATATACTCGCGTCCGTCCTCGCGGACTTCCCATGAGGTAGCCAGCCAGGGCGCTACTGTGCCATCCGCCTGGTAGCGGACCAGTGGCTCGTAGACCATGGCCTGGGCGAACATCTGGCTGGGCGAATACTTGTGCGGGTTGAGCGGCCCCACGTTGGAGTCCCAGGAGTAGACGAGCACGTCCTCGCCCTCCGGAGGGGCGGCATCCAGGTCTTTCGTCATCATCGAAAACAACGCGAGAAAGGCAGCGAGCACCAACGAGAAGCGGACAAGTTTTCGCATCGAACGAGCTCCTGTTTAGACCTTCTTTTCTGTATACTTATACTAACCGAGCTTGAAAAAAGCCCTTTTACTCCGATTCAGACCACGGCCAACTCTTGATGCCTTCTGGTGCCGAGCGAGAGCCCCAGGGCCAAAAGAGCAAAAATATGGTTCAGCCGCCGCATCCACTTTTCTTCTGAAGTTGAACGCCGCGCACGCCATGAACAGGTTGATGGCGTCGCCGATGGCGCCTTTGAGGAAGGTGCGCGCCATGCGGTGGCCATGTTTTACATGCCCGATGACCGGCTCGATACCTGCCCGGCGGCGGAAGCGTTGCCTGGCCTTGTGCCGCTGGCAGGCCGTGTCGCTCTTTTTTTGGGGCGACCAGGTGTCAGGATGTTCGTATCGCCCACTTTTTTTCGCCCTCGATCGCCGCGGTCACAAATGGCCACCACCGGACATGCTTCCGTCACCTGCCACGCCTGCTTCAGCACCGGGGGCAGAGTGTTACCGTCGAAAACACTCTCATTGAAGGACACGGCCCCTACAATGATTCCGGTTGTCTTGGTCAATAGAATCGATGCCTTGCGTCCTGGTCGATGAGATCCTTGTAAAGGAAATTGCCCTGGTCATTTAATTTCTGGCTGGTTTTGCCTTCATCACTCCCGACCCGGCGACGACGCGACCGGTTTCTTGCAGTATTTCTGCAGTTCCCGGTCGAGGATGATACATTGATGGGGCATTTTTTAAAGTGATTTTAGGCAATTGAACGTTTATCAGTGGCGACCATGTTTATTAAATTCGTGTTACAGACTAACCCCAAATAAGTATTTCGTCAAACCGTTTCCGTGGTTTTGGCGTATGTCATCCCACTTGCGCTTGAACTCATGACACTTGGGAGCTTTTGGCCAGCAACTGCCCGATAGGTCGAAAAGCAAGGCACGCCAGGATATATTCCCGGCGGAACAGGCGTTACAGCTTTCGCCTCAAGCTTCCATTTCTGTTGGGATGTGCTATGAGCAAGATATGCGTCGTATTCTATTGATCCTAAGCCTGTTTTCCCTTGCCGCCCTCTGCTCCTGTTCTGGTACTGCGGACGATGCCGACTCCGCCCCGGAATCCTCTCCTGCCACGCCTGTGGTCTTGGCCGAGGCCACAGTCCAGCCCATGGAGGAGGTTCTCGAGGTCATCGGCACGGCTCGCGCCGACGAGTCCGTGGAGCTCACGGCCAAGGTCACCGAAAAGGTGCGCAAGATGCATTTCGAGGATGGGGAATATGTCGAGGAAGGCACGGTCCTCGTGGAGATGACCAGCGACGAGGAATCAGCCCTGCTCAACGAGGCCTTGGCCAATCTTCGCGAGCAGGACCGCAATTACGAACGCATCCGTATGCTCTACGCCGATGAGACGGTATCCCTTTCTGACCTGGACCAAGCTGACACCAAACTGAAGACGGCCCAGTCGCGCGTGCGCAGTATCGAGGCCCAGTTAGC
>JBMCLC010000197.1:0-4517 GCA_048614715.1 Oceanidesulfovibrio sp. | reverse complement strand
CCCGCCTTTGCCCAGCGCATCGACGAAGCGCGGCGCCGCGAGCTGGTGCGCCACTCCACCGCAGCCATGGCCGACTACGCCGAGGACGGATACGCCATCCGCGAACTCCAGATGGGCGCGCTGTACACCGGCGAATCCTACTACTTCACCACGCAGCTTTCCGCCGGTATCGACTATGTGTTCTACGCCGCCGGCGACCAGGATCTGAAGGGCATCGAAATCCGCATTTTCGACGAGAACTGGCAGCTCGTGACCGCGGACAACCGACAACTCCGGCAGGCCGAGGCCTTGTTCCAGGTCTTCTGGAGCGGATCCTACCACGTGCAGGTCACCATCACCGACGCCGGCGCCGACGGCGCGGGCTGGTTCCTTCTGACCGGGTACCGCTAACGCTCTTTGCCCCATACCGGAACAGCAGCCTCATGCATTTTTCCGGCGCCACCGAACTCGATCCCGGTATCCGCGACGCCTTGTCGCAAAGCTTGGCCATGCGGACCCTGGAACTGCTCGCCCTCATCGCGCAGGTGGGCAGGCCTGAGGCCGACGCGGACGGCGCCGAGGCCCGGGCATTCGTCTGGGCGTACTACGAAGCCCTGTACCCGCACGACATCACCGCATTTTTCCTGGATGTGTACGAAGATCTCGTGGCCAGCCCCTCGGACCTCGAGCGGTTCGCCTCCACCCTGCGCAACCGGCTGAACTATCCGGAGCGGATATCCTGCCTGCTCACGGCCTACGAGTTCGTGGCCGCCACCGGCATGAGCGGGCTGGCCCTGCGCACCGTGCGCACCGTGGCCTCCTTCGTGAACATCATGCCGGAGGACGTGGCCTTTCTGGAGCACGCCGCCGGAATGAGCGAGACACCCGAGTGGATTCTGGAAAAGTCCAGCCTGCTCGCGCTGCACATCTCCCACGATCCGGAACGGGCCGACATCCGGCTGCCCTATCCCGGGCTCGATCTTGTCGCCTACAAGTCGCACAACCTGATGCTCATTTCCTCGCGCCACACCGAGCTCACGGACATCCGCGTGCTCGTGGACGGCCACGCCCTCACCCGGACATTCACCGCCCGCATCACCCCGCATTCCACCATCGTCATCGGCGATACGGTGCTGCGCTCCAGCGATCTCGCCGCCTACTTCAGCGTAAAGACGCTTTCTCCGGAAACCGCGCTGGCCATCCGCCGCCAGGGCTTCGCTCTCGCGCTGTCCCGCCAGCTCAAGGACGAGGACATTGCCCGCTTCAGGATGTCGGGAACACGGCTGACCATATCCCAGCTCGACATCAAGGCCCTGGTCATGGTCAACGGCGAACAGCTCCGCGTGCATCCGGACCAGATGGAAGACCGCGAGGTGGGGCTGGACGACGTCATCTTCGTCAACGGTTTCAAGATCGACCCGCGCGAAATTTTCCATCTGCTCGCCTCGCGCCGCGCCGGACCGCTCGGCTCCGGCCGCATCGCCCTGACCATAGCCAACGACGCAAAAAGCGCAGTCCATCTGCCGGACAACCTCCCCACGCGCTGGGCCGCGCGCCTGGAGAGGCGCCACGGCGGCCTCTTTTTCGAACCCGGCGGCTGCCCCTATCAGGCGTACCTCAACGGCCGCAGCATTATGGCAGGCGACCGCGTGGAGCACGGCGGCGTGCTCTATTTGCGGGACACCTTCATCGAGATCGACCTCGAAAACCAGCGCTTCGAATCGGAGCGCTTCAGTTTCCGCAAGCTCTCGGCCGATCGCGTATCCCACGGCCAGCACACCGAGTTCTGGACCCGCGGCGGCGCCCTCGACGAGATTTCCCTGGAGGCGGAGTACGGCGAGATGGTCTGCATCATGGGGCCATCCGGCAGCGGCAAGTCCACCCTGCTCAAGGTCCTTGCCGGCATCCTGCCGCCGGATTCGGGCACCATCACCTTGGACGGCATCGACGTGCACATGGAGTTCGAGCGGCTGCGCGACCTCATCGGCTTTGTGCCGCAAGAAGACCTGCTCTTTCCCAACCTCACCGTGTTCGAGAACCTGGCCTACCACGCCCGGCTGCGCTTTCCGGAGATAGACCGGCTGGAGGTCCGCCAGCGCGTGGAATCCGTGCTCGCATCCATCCGCATGCAGGACAAGGCCCACACCAGGGTGGGACCGCCGGAAAACGCCGTGCTGAGTGGCGGCGAGCGCAAACGCGTGAATATCGGCCTGGAGCTTCTGGGCAACCCGGCCATCTACTTTCTGGATGAGCCAACCTCCGGGCTTTCGTCCAAGGACTCGGAATACATTCTGGAGATCCTCACCGACATCGCCTTGTCCGGGCGCATCGTGGTCTCTGTGCTCCACCAGCCGGGATCGCGGCTTTTCAAGGCCTTCGACAAGGTCGCCCTCATCGACAAAGGCGGCCGCCTCGCATTCTACGGCTCCACATTCGAGGCCCTGGAGTACTTCAGCAGCCACGGCGCGGGATTTGGAGAGCCCGGCAAGGAAACGGCCGTGGAATGTCCCGAGTGCAAGACCGTGATGCCCGAGCTGCTGCTGGATCGCCTGGAGGAAACCCTGCGGGACATCGACGGCTCTCAACTGGGCGAGCGCAAACACTCGCCCGGATACTGGAAGACCCGCTACCGGCAGAAGGTGGTCTCGGCGTGGATCACCTCCTTGCGCATGCCGGCCGAGGAAAAACTGCCGCCCAGACGGCGGGCCACGGCCATGGAGCGCTTCTCCCAGGTGGCCTCCCTGGCTTCTCGCAACGGCATGAACAAGCTGCGCGACCGCTCCAGCCTGCTGGTCACGTTCCTGGAGGCGCCGCTCCTGGGCGCGGGGCTTGGTTTCGTGCTGCGCTACAGCCCGGCGGGCGACTACTCATTGTACACCAACGACCTCTTCCGCACCTTCCTGTTCATTGCCGTCATCGCCATCATGTTCCTGGCCCTTTCCGGTTCGGTGCACGAGATCGTGTCCGACGCTCCGGTCTTTCTGCGCGAACGCATGGTGGACGTGCCCAACCGCGTGTACCTCGCGGGCAAACTGCTGGTGCTCATGGCTTTCGCCCTGGCGCAGAACGCGCTGTTCCTGCTGCCTGCGTTCCTTCTGCTCGAGGTGCGCGAGCTGTATCTACAGCACTTTCTCTATCTCGGCCTCGTCTCCTTCGCCGGGGTTTCACTGGGTCTGGCCATTTCCTCGCTGCCGAGACTCTCGCTACGGGCGGCGCTCAACGCCGTGCCGCTGCTGCTCATCCCGCAGATCGTCCTGGGCGGTGCGCTCATCGAGTACGAGGAGATGAACAAGCAGCTCAGGCTTTTCACCCAAAACCCCATTCCGGAAATCTGCCAGCTCATGCCCTCGCGCTGGGCGTTCGAGGGGCTTCTCGTGATGCAGGAGACCGGCAACAGCTACGACGGCCCCCACGGCGCGCTGCTGGAGGAACTCAGGCGGCGCAAGATGCTGCATGAACAATCAGACGCCGACAGCTCCATGCCGCTCTCCTTCGAGATCGCAAAGCTGGAAGGCGATCTGGAGCGGCTGCGCGAGGAACGCAAGCACGCCTTTGGCAACAAAAACGTCCACGATGCCGTAATCCTTGCCGAGAGACGGCGCGAACAGCTCGCCGCCGACGGCGTCGTAGATGCGGACGACAGCCTCGACATGCCGCTTTTCGTCCGGGAGAAGCCCGCGCCATTCATGGAGGGCTCGCTGCCCACGCCCGTGTTCAACGCCATGGTCCTAGCGCTCATGGGCATCGTGCTCAACTGCTTCACCCTGGCCGCGTTGCGGATAAAACCCACGACCTCCGGCGGCAGGATAATGGCCCGCAGGCGCCTGAAACGCGCGGCTCGACAGGTGCTCCATCTGGACAGCCGGGAACTGGAGTGATACATGACGGGAATGAATTTTCACATCACATCGCATCGTCGCTTTTCCCTGCGCTGGCTGCTGTGCGCCGGCGTGCTGGGAGGCCTTGTGCTGCTCCATTTGCCCCAGCCGGGGCATGCGCAGCAGTCAGATCAGCAAATGCAGCAGGAAGAGGTCATGCGGACCCTGCTGGGCAACATCACCGGCGAGGACCTGACAGGTGAGGAAGAGCAGTCCTCAACCACGACATCTCCCAGAAGAGCATCCATACCGAGCATTCCTCAGCCCGACGACATAGGCTCGTCCGTGCGCGACTCGGTGCGCAGCAATCTGCGTTCGAGCTGTTCCGAACGGTGCAGCAACGTATACCAGAGCAAGCTGCGCACGTGCGATGTCACCTCTTCGCCCCAGACATGCGCCAACCGCGCCCAGGCAAAATTGCAGCTCTGCCGCGTCCAGTGCAACTGAGCCCCCACTCTTTCGAGGATCGATCGACATGCCGCGCTATCAGGTTACTTTCGTAACGAAGCTCGTCGACAAGGACAAAAAAGAATCGCGCACCCTGCGCGACACGATGGAGATGGAAGCGATAGGCGAACGGGTCGCCGCGCTCAAGGTGGCCAACACGGTGCACGGCACGCCGGATAAGCTGCAGTTCTACCCGCAGTTCCTTGACTCTGG
>JBMCLC010000196.1:0-4524 GCA_048614715.1 Oceanidesulfovibrio sp. | reverse complement strand
GCCGGACACCACGAGCACAAGCACGGTGAGCGCGTAGGGCAGCATATGCAGGAGCGAAGACGGCACGGTGGCGCCCATGGCCTGGAGACGCAGCTGCAGGCTCATGGCCGCGCCGAAGAGGTAGGCGCCGAAAATGGCCCGGCCCGGACGCCAGAACGCGAATATCACGAGGGCTACGGCGATCCAGCCACGGCCGGCGGTCATGGAGTTGGTCCACATATGGGGCGCGGCCAGGGAAAGATAGGCCCCGCCGAGCCCGGCGAGGAATCCGCCCGTGAGCGTGCCCAGCCAGCGCATGGCAACCGGGTTCAGTCCAACCGCCGCCGCGGCCTCGGGGTTCTGGCCGGCGGATCGCAGCGACAACCCCAGGCTGGTGCGCTCCAGGAACAGCCACAGCAGAATGGGCAGGCCGTAGGAAATGTACACGAGCACGTCGTGGGAGAAGAACGCCTCCCCAAGAACCGGAATGGCCTCCAGAACGGGGATGGGCGTCTCGTCGAAACCCGGTGCGGTAACGCCCACGAGAGGTGCTCCCAGAAAGTTCGCCAGACCCACGCCGAAGATGGTCAGCGCCAGGCCCGAGACCACCTGGTTGCCCTGGAACACCAGGCAGACCGTGCCGTGCACCGAGGCCAGCAGCATGCCCGCAAAACCGGCGGCAAGAACAGCCAGCCACGGGTTGCCCGTAGCGTAGCTTACCGCGAAACCGGTCAGGGCACCCACGATCATCATGCCTTCCACGCCCAGGTTGAGCACGCCGGAGCGTTCCGCCACGATCTCGCCGAGGGTGGCGTACAGGATGGGCGTGCCGGCCTGAACCGTCGCCTCCAGGAGCTGGGACGCCATGCTCATGCGCTATTGCCTCCCCTGGCAGGGACGAGCCGGTATTTTTCGATGAATTGGCCCGCGAGCACGGTAAGCAGCAACGCGCCTTCCAGAATGCCGCCAAAGGCCGCCGGGACCTGCAGTTCCAGCTGGAGGTTCTCCACCCCTACGCGCAGGCCCGCAAGGAGGATGGAGTAGAACGCGATGGAGCTGATGCGCAGCCGCGCGAGCCAGGCCACCACCACGGCCGTGTAGCCGTAGCCCACCATGATGGACGGCTGCAGGCGGTTCACAGTGGCCGATGCCTCCAGACAGCCGGCCCAGCCGGCCAGGATGCCGCACAGGGCCATCACCAGCATGACCAGCCCGGCGTACGGCATGTGCGCATACAGGGCGGGCTTCACACCCTCGCCGCTGGCCTTGAGCTCGTAGCCCAGACGCGTGCGGCGCAGGAACACCCAGAGCACGAAGCTCACCGCTACGCAGATGGCCACGCCCCAGTGGATGCGCGTGCCGGGCAACGAGCCGATGATCGCGCCGTCCGAGAACTCCGGCGTCATGGGAAAGCCGAAGCTCACCGGGTCCTTCCACGGCCCGTACACGAGATAGTCCAGAATGAGGATGGCGATGTAGTTGCCCATGAGGGTGACGATGATCTCGTTGACCCCGTAGCGCACGCGCAGAACGGCAGGGCCCAGCGCCCACAGCCCGCCCGTGACCGCAGCGCAGGCGAGCATGAGCGGCAGCAGGACGATGGCCGGCAGCCCCGGAAAGGTGAGCGCGGCCCAGGTCGCGCCGATGGCTCCCATGGCGAACTGTCCCTCGGCCCCGATGTTCCATATCTGCATGCGGAAGGAGACCGCCACGCCCAGCGAACACAGGTAGATGGGCATGGCCTTGATGATCGTGTCTTCCAGGGAGTAGCCGTGCGCGAAGCCGCCGTCCCAGAGATGGTAGAGTCCCTGGAACAGGGGCTTGCCTTGCAGCACGAGCAGCAGCTCGCTGAAGGCGAGACAGAGCGCCAGCGCTCCGAGGAACACCGGCAGGGAGCCCCAAGCCAGGGGCTCGCGGCGTCTGACAGGTTTGAAGCCGAACATTCGATCCAGGCCTTGGATGATTCGCGTGTCTTTGGGAGCCGGGGTCATGCCATCCTACACGCCCGGCGGCAATGCGTCATGTACGAAAACGGCGGGAGGCCGAAGAACCGGCGTCCCGCCGCGAGACGTTCGCAATGGACCTCGAATTTACTCGGTGGAGCCGACCACGCCTTCGACGAACCAGGTCATGCCGAGCAGGTCCTCATCTGAGGGAACCGCGCCTTCCGCAATCTTCATGGCGCCCTGCTGGTCCTTCACCGGGCCGGAGAAGACCACGAGGTCTCCTGAGACGATCTTGTCCTTGGCCTCGTTTACCTTGGCCTTCACGTCTTCGGGCACCATGGGGCCAAAGGGCGCCAGGCCGACGATGCCCTTGTCCATGCCCCACCACTGGGAATCGCTTTTCCAGGTCCCTTCCTGCACCTGGGCCACGACGTTTGTGTAGAACACGCTCCAGTTCCAGACCGGCGCCGTGAGGTGCGCCTTGGGTGCGAACTCGCTCATGTCGGAGTTGTATCCCACGCTGTAGACGCCGGCTTCCTGGGCGGCTTCCTGCGGGCCGGGGGAATCCTGGTGCTGGGCGATGACGTCCGCGCCCACGTCCAGCAGGCTCTTGGCGGCGTCCTTCTCCCTGGCCGGGTCGTACCAGGTTTTGGTCCAGACCACGCGCACCTCGGCCTCGGGGTTCGTCTCGCGCACGCCCAGGGTGAAGGCGTTGATGCCGCGAATAACCTCGGGGATAGGGAAGGCGGCCACGTACCCCAGGATGTTGGACTTGGTCATGGCGCCGGCCACCAGACCGCTCAGGTAGCGGGCCTGGTATATGCGGCCGAAGTAGTTGCCCATGTTCTCGTGGGTCTTGAAGCCCGAGCAGTGCATGAAGATGGTGTCCGGATTCTGCTTGGCTACCTTGAGGGTGGGATCCATGTAGCCGAAGCTCGTGGTGAAAATCAGGCCGAAGTCCTTGCGCGCCATGTTGGCGATGACGCGTTCGGCGTCCGGGCCTTCCGGCACGCTCTCCACGTAGGATGTGGTCACGCCGTCCATCTCCTCGATGACCTGGCGGCCCAGATCGTGGGCGTAGGACCATCCGGCGTCGCCCACCGGGGAAACATAGATGAAGCCCACCTTGAGCTCCTCGGCGCGCAGATTGCCCGCCAGAGGGCCCATGAGCAGCATGGCCGTGGCCGCCAGAAACCAGATTGCCGTTCTCTTCATGCTCTTCCTCCTAAAGATGTATGGCTGTCGAATGCTCGCAGTATGCGTCGTATCCTCAACACATGGGCAGCGCTAGATCATGGGCCGGCCGGCCACTATGGGCTGCACGAACTGGGACTCCATGTCCCACGGAAAGAGTATCCAGGTGTCCTGGCTGACTTCGGTGACGAATATATCCACCAGCGGACGGCCTTCCGGCTTGGCGTAGACCGTGGCGAACAGGGCCTTGGGCAGCCGCTCGCGCACCAGGCGCGCGGTCTTGCCTGTGTCCGTGAGGTCCTCCACGATGAGCAGTCCCTCTCCGTCGCCTTCCGGCGCCTTGAGCACCGAGGCCTCGCCCTGCTCCTTGTAGTCGTAGCTCACCACGCAGATGGTATCGATGATCCGGAGCTCGAGCTCCCGGGCGATGATCGCCGCCGGCACCAGTCCCCCCCGGGTGACCGCCACTATGCCGTCGAACGGGCCCTTCTCCAACAGCCTCCAGGCCAGGGCCTTGGCGTCCCTGTGCAGCTGGTCCCACGAAATGGGAAACGTTTTTGTGTATCGATCCGCTTTGTTCATGGTATCCGTTGCGATTTGAGGTGAGTCTGATCCGACCTGCGGCGCCCTCCCCGCCACGTTTGCCGTGCGGGACATTTCACCCCGTCGGCGTGGGATGTCAAGCAAAGGCGCAAGACGCGCACAACGTGACTTGCTGAACGGGCCCACGTCGCGGTATCATGGTTGACTATCGCACAGGTGCAAACAGCCATGCCCGCCAGCATCCATACCGCCACCAACCAACTTCAAAACGTACGGTCCATCCGCCGGATAGGATGGATCGGGCTGGGCGTGAACTTTTTCCTGGCCGTGATCAAGGCCGTGGCCGGCTATGTGGGCGGGTCCAACGCCGTGATGGCCGACGCGCTGCACTCGCTCTCCGACATGGTTACGGACGTGGCGATTATGGTGGGAGCGGCCATCTGGAGCGCGCCCCCGGACCAGGACCACCCCCACGGACACCGCAGGGTGGAGACGCTTGTCACCGCAGGCATCGGCATCGTGGTCGGTTTCGCCGCCCTGTCCATCGGCTGGGGAGCGGTGGTATCGCTTCTTGCGGGGAGCCAGCGAGCGCCTGGATGGATCGCCTTCTTCGCGGCCGTGCTCTCTGTCGTGTCCAAGGAATGGCTGTTCCACTGGACCAGACGGCGCGGCGAGTCCATGGATTCGCGGGCCGTGGTCGCCAACGCCTGGCACCACCGCAGCGACGCCTTGAGCTCCCTGCCTCCGGCCGTGGCCGTGGCCATAGCCGCAGCCGTGCCCTCCCTTTCCATTCTCGACTCCATCGCGGCCCTGCTCGTGGCCGCCTTCGTGCTCAAGGCGGCATGGGATATAGCCACCACCG
>JBMCLC010000195.1:0-4536 GCA_048614715.1 Oceanidesulfovibrio sp. | reverse complement strand
CGGGCATATCCATCCGCACCCTGGGCCAGCGCCTGATCTCCACCAAGGGGGTCAAGCACGGCAAGCTGACCCTGACCACGACCGGCAAGGATCTCGTATAGCATGACCAAACCGGATTCCGCCGCGCCGCCCATGGAGGATGTGCAGAGCACACCCGCCGAGGTGCCCATGGACATAGACCGGGTGGGCGTGAAGAACCTGCGGCTGCCGCTGGTGGTGCGCGACAAAGCCAGGGGCCGCCAGCACACCGTGGCCGAGGTGGACCTGGGCGCGGATCTGCCGGCCGCATTCAAGGGCACGCACATGAGCCGGCTGGTGGAGGCCCTGGGCGCCTGGAAGGAAACCCTGGACTACCAGAGCCTGAAGGCCCTGCTCGCCGACATGCGCGAGCGTCTGTCCGCCCAACGGGCCTACGTGATTTTTCGTTTTCCATACTTTATGGAAAAGCTCGCGCCCAGCACGCAGAGTCCCGGACTGATGAGCTATGAATGCCAGCTGGTGGGAGAGCTGGGAGGCGATGATGAACGTCCATCCTTCCTGCTGGAGGTGGACGTGCCCGTGATGACAGTGTGCCCGTGCTCCCTGGCCATCTGCGAGAAGGTCGCAGCCCACAGCCAGCGCGCCATAGTGCGCATCGCCTGCCGGTTCCACGGCTTCGTCTGGCTGGAGGACCTCGTGGAGATCGCCGAGTCCGCGGCTTCGGCGCCGGTGCACAGCCTGCTCAAGCGCGAGGACGAAAAGGCGGTCACGGAGCGCGCCTTCGCCAATCCGACCTTTGTGGAGGACGTGGTCCGCAATGCCGCGCACGCCCTGGAAAGCCACGCGAGGATACGCTGGTTCCGCGTGGAAGTGGAAAGCCTGGAATCCATCCACGACCACAACGCCTACGCCAGCATCGAGAAGGTTGTGAGACCCTAACGGTGGTGGTATAAAGATTCCTGGGCCGTCGGCCGATTCGATATTCCGAGGAGCGCCAAGGTTTCGGCGCTGCACGCAGCCATGCGGCGGCGGCACAGGAGGTCTCCATGCCCATCGATGTCAGCATATCGGCGCTGAACGCCTACTCCACACGGGCCCAGGTCACGGCGAACAACATCGCCAACGTGAACACGGACGGCTTCAAGGCCAGCCGTGCGGACCTGGAGACCGGTTACGGCGGCCAGGGCGTGCAGGTGTCTTCCATCACGCAGGACACTTCGACCGGCCCCATGGTCCAGAGCCTCGTGCCCACGGCGGATCCCCTCACCGGCCATATCGAGACCCAATACCAGTGGGTGGAGGGGTCCAACACCGATCTTTCGCGCGAGGTGGTCACCATGATGACCACGGAGCGCGCCTACGCAGCCAATGCGAAGGCCATCAGCACCTGGGACCAGATGATAGGTTCGGTCCTGGACGAGCTCGTGTGAGCGCGCTCGTACACGGTTCATTCACGTACCAGCGTCTGACTCCCAATGCCCCGGCCGTGTGGTCCGGCAACTCCGGGACATCCTGCTCGTGTTTTGCCGAGAGTTTTTTTGATCAACCGGGTTGACTTCCCGTCAGTTCGTTGACACTGAGACGGAAGGAAGCGCGCCCTGGGCGCGTGCAACCAGGGAGCATGCATGCGTTTCGACAGCGACCAGATTATCGGCGAAAGCCGGGTCCTCAAGGACGTATTCAAGGTCGTGGCCAAGGTCGCGCCGACGGATTCCACCGTGCTCGTCACCGGTGAGTCCGGCACGGGCAAGGAGCTGCTCGTCCGCGCCCTCCATTCCCAGAGCCTGCGCAACGACAAGCCCTTCGTCCCGGTCAACTGCGGCGCCATCCCGCGCGAACTCCTCGAATCCGAGCTCTTCGGCCACGAAAAAGGCGCCTTCACCCACGCCATCCGCACCCGCGCCGGCCGTTTCGAACTCGCCGACGGCGGCACCATCTTTCTCGACGAGATAGGCGAGATGGACCTCTCCCTCCAGGTAAAGATCCTGCGTGTGCTCCAGGAAAAGGAGTTCGAACGCGTGGGCGGCACACAGCCCAAGCGCGTGGACGTGCGCATAGTGGCGGCCACGAACCGCGACCTGGAAAAGGAGGTGGCCGAGGGCCGCTTCCGTGAGGACCTCTACTACCGGCTCAACGTCATCCCCATGCACTTGCCGCCCCTGCGGGAGCGCGGCCGGGACGTCATGCTTCTGGCCGACGCCTTTCTGGAGCGGTTCTGCAAGAAGAAGGACCGGGCCGTGCTCAAGATCACGGAAACGGCGCGAGACATGCTCCTGGCCTACACCTGGCCCGGCAACGTACGTGAGCTGGAAAACTTCATGGAGCGCATGTCCATTCTCTGCGAAAGCTCGTCCATCACTCCGGACGATCTGCCGCCAAAGATACGCTCCGAGGTGGGCGAGGCTCCCACGCCCCAGCCGGAACCAGTGGCTGCCGAGTTCTCCTGGCCGCAACTGCGGGATCTCAGGGACCGCGAGCTGAGTCTCAAGGAGTTCCTGGACGCCGTGGAGGACCGCTTGCTCATCGAGGCGCTGGAGGAAGCGGGCCACGTGAAGAACCAGGCGGCGGAGATTCTGGGCATAAAGCGCACCACCCTTATCGAGAAGCTCAAGAAGAAAGGACTCGACAAATAGCACGCGAGGAGGGTGGACTTGGCATAAATGTTGCCTATATGTTTCTCGTGGCATTCTCACCTTTTGCCGGAACCTTCCGGACTCTTCTACTGACGGCGCTGCTCGCGGCCGCCATGTGCAGCGCGCCCGCATCGGCGCAGGCGTTCAATTATTACTGGGGCAAGCACCCGGACAAGGACCGCATCGTCGTCAAGTTCGACGGCGATGTGCCGCGCCACACCGTCTCACGCACCGGCGAGACCACCCTGGACATCACCCTGCCGGACGGCTTCTGGGCAGGGAAGCGCCGTCCTCCCGGCCTGCTCATGGCCATGGGCGCCAACGCCGATCGCATCACCCCCACGGACGACGGTCTGCGCATCGACATGAAGAACAGCTCATTCGGCTACATCCATTTCGTGCTCGAGGACGCGGACAAGCTCGTTATCGACGTGTTCGAGGACTCGCTGGGCGCGCGTTGGGAGCCCGGCGACCAGCAGCCCGCGCCCGATCCAGTAGCCTCCGCCGAAACTCCGACTCCCGAGCCCCTGCCCGAACCGGAAGCGGAGGCTGAAGCCCAGCCGGTCCGCGAACCCCAACCCGCGCCGGCCACGCTGGTCGAGGTGGTGGAGGAGGTAAGTCCCACGCCTGCAGGGGAGGCCACGGAAGTCACCGTGGTGGAGGTGGCGCAGGAAGAACCGGCCCAGGAGCATTCTTTCGGAGAGCTTTCCGAACTTCCCGCGGTCGAAAAGGAGCCGCAGCCTGTTTCCGAGCCCGCGTTCTCGTTCCGCGCGCCGCTGCCGTCGCGCGGCCCTGCCCGTGAAGCTGAGTCTTCGGTGGACGCGCCTGCCCCCGCGGAGCAGGGCAATCCACTCCTTGAGCCGCCGTCCGCTCCTGAACCTGCGGTCGACCCCGTGGTCCCGGCGCCGTCCCCGGCCGAAGCCGGTCCGGAGGAACCCGCTCCGGTTACGGAACAAAGGGAGCAGTTGGAGCAAGAGGAACAGGCGGGGCCTGTCGATGAGACCGTTGTGGTCGTGGAGGACCAGGGTCCCTCGTATGCGCTGCGCGCGCCTATGCCCAGGCGCGGCGAAGAGACGACGGTATTCCGCCGCTCTCCGCGGCAGTCCGAGTCGGTCGAGGTCGCGGAGGAAGTCCCCGCCATCACGGCGCCGGGCGAATACATCATGGACGAGCCCCCGGCGGATAATGGCACGACCGAAGCGGAGTCGCCGCCCCCGCCAGTCATCGATACCCAGGCCGCCAAGCAGGCCCAGGCGGACGCGGAAGACGCGTTCAAGGCCGCCCAGGACGAAGAGGAGCAGGAAGGTCCGGCGCCCATGCCGCTGGAGCAGACCGCCTCCGAGGAAGTCGCGCCGAGGCCGACCGTGGCGGAGCCTGCCGCGCAGGAACAGAACAGGACCGGCCCGGGCGGCGAACCGCTGCCCACCAACGAGGAGCTGCTTGAGCAGACGCGCATGGCGTTCGTGAACCAGGACTACGAGACGGCGCTGACGCTTCTCGACCAGCTCCGCCGTGTGCCCGGCCTCACGG
The DNA here is from genome assembly GCA_048614715.1 of Oceanidesulfovibrio sp. GTDB lineage: Bacteria > Desulfobacterota > Desulfovibrionia > Desulfovibrionales > Desulfovibrionaceae > Oceanidesulfovibrio. Next base: position 394 of record JBMCLC010000195.1, on the reverse strand, counting down.
ACGAGGAACGCGAGGAGGTCCTGTACTTCCGCGCGGACTCTCTCTACGCCATGCACAAGGACGACATTCGCACCCATTACGAGGAAGTCACGAGCGCCTACAAGGAGGCCATGAACTTCAATCCGGATTCGGCCTCCATGCCACAGGCGCTGCTCAAGATGGGCGTCATCAACCTGGAGGTGGACAATCCGCGCGAGGCCGAAGCGTATTTCAACATCCTGCGGACAGAGTACGCCGGCGACCCGAACATTCCGCTGACCTATTTCTACTGGGGCGACTATTACTTCGACCACGGCCGCTACCAGGAAGCCGCGGACAGCTACCAGTACATCATCCAGCAATACCCGGACTCCAAGTACGTGCGCGAATCCGGCGTGGGGCTGGCACGGTCCCT
>JBMCLC010000194.1:0-4541 GCA_048614715.1 Oceanidesulfovibrio sp. | reverse complement strand
CCGAAAAATCATACTCGCGTTTGGCTTATTGCCCGGAGCCGCTATAATAGGGGCATGAATAAGAAAGAGTTCGAAGAGTTCGAGTTGCACCCGCAGGTGATGGAGTCGGTCACCGAGGCGGGATACGAGACCCCCACCCCCATTCAGGAGGCGGCTATCCCGTCCCTCCTCAAGGGGCGGGACGTGCTCGGCATCGCCCAGACGGGCACCGGCAAGACGGCAGCCTACGCCCTGCCGATGCTCCACACCATCGAGCCGGGGACGGGCCGGGCCCAGGCCCTGGTGGTGGTGCCTGTGCTCTACTGCGTGTTCTTCCGCGTGAAACTCGGGGTTCCACAGAAAGGACATGTGGGTGAAGCAGCAGAAGACAGCCGGGCAAACGGCTCGACCCCGGCCCTGGAGGACGGCGCCGCGTCATGAAAGCAACGGGTGGCGGACCGCCCCTCCTCCGCCGCCTCTGACATAAGCGAAGCAACGAGGCCATGGATTCGTCCGCGGCCTCGTTGCTTTGTTAGCGACAGAACCGATGCTGCGGGATCTTCAGCCTGTCCGGTTTATACCGGACGCCACACCCTCCTGTGCCGCTATGCGGGCCCATGTGTCGCTTCCCAGGAAAGCGCCGAGCGTCCGGCCGATCTTGTCGTCCAGGTAGATGATCTGCCCGTAGTAGGCGTGGCGGGCGTTGCGGATGTCGGCCTCGTCCATCTCTGTCTCGCCCATGCGGCAGGCGTGGCGCAGCCGTTTGCTGTGCGGGTCGCATTGATCGAACGGGATGTGGCGCTCGGCGCGAAAGCTCACCTCGTCGTCGAAATCGATCTGGTTGGCGCGCTCGTTATGGCCTGCGTGGGTCACGCAGTCCATAATGCGGAACCACCAGTCGATGAGGTGGTCGGGCCGCGTCCAGCCCGGGGTCCAGCCGTGGTCGGCCAGGTAGGCGTCCGTGTTGAGCCGCCAGTGGTGGAGCCTCGCAGGCAGTAATGTGGACATCATCATGAAAGACGACGCCGGCAGCCGTGCTGGAATCGTGGAGAAGACCGCCGCCGTGACCATCCAGGGACGTGGCCGGACGTACGTTTTGCGACGCCTGACCGGAGCGGTCCACTCCGCGCCGTTGCGCTGCCCTGCATTGCACCGGGGGCGGGGGCGACGTCCTTGGGAAAGGATATCGCCGCCCTGACCACGGAATGTGTGAACCCTGATTGTTCGAGAACCGCGGGAATCCGCTCCGCCCATGTTCTCCATACCGCACGGAGCCGCCGTGCGGATTCGCGCCACTTACGGACGCTTGAAGCCCCTGGCCTCCAGCAGGGCCATGCCCTGGTCGCTGCGCACGAACGCCACGAAGGACGAGGCGAGCTCGGGGTTGGCGCTGCCCGCCAGCGGCGCTATCGGATACGTCACCGGCTTTTCCAGGGGAACCTCTTCCAGAATGACCACGGCGTCGCCAGCCTTCACCGCATCCGTCCTGTAGACAAAGCCGCAGTCCACCTCGCCACGGGCGAGATAGTCCAATATCTGGCGCACGGATTCACCGTATATCATCTTGGGGGTCAGGGATTCGTACAGTCCCTGCGCCTCCAGCGCAGCCTTGGCGTACTGGCCCGCGGGCACGGTTTCCGGAGTGCCGATGCCGATGCTGCCCACGGGCTCGCCGGCCAAGTCGGCCACGCTATGGACGCCTGCCGGGTTGTCCGCCGGCGCGGCGAGCATCAGTGAATTGTGGGCAAAGACCTGTACGGCGTCCGCGCTGGCAAAGTCGTTCTCCACGGCCTTGTTCATCCACTTGGGATTGGCGGACGCGTACACGTCCGCCGGGGCGCCCTGCTCTATCTGGCGGAAGAGGGCTCCGGATGAGGCGAAGTTCATCACCACGTCCACACCGGGATGTGCCGCCTCGAAAGCAGGCTCGATGTCCGTGAAGGCTTCGGTGAGGCTCGCCGCTGCCGAGATGATGAGCTCCTCGGCCTCGGCCTGGGAGGCGGCTGTCATCAGGATGAGAGTCGCGAGGAATGCGAGAGCGAAACGTTTCATGGAAGCTCCTTTATCACTTAGAAACCTGGTTTGAGAAGGCGGCTCGTGGTCGCCAGGATGATAACGCAGACAACGCTGATGATGAGCACGAGTGCATTGGCCAGGGCGTCGTCCCCGGCCTGGACGGCGGAGTAGACCGCCAGGGACAGAGTCTGGGTGCGGCCCGGGAGGTTTCCCGCCACCATGAGCGTGGCGCCGAACTCGCCCAGGGCCCGCGCGAAGGCCAGCATGGTTCCCGCCAGCACGCCCCGGAAGGCCAGCGGCAGGGAGACGCGCACAAACACCGCGACTTCTCCCTGGCCCAGAGTGCGGGCGGCGTCCTCATACTTCTTGCCCACGCCTTCCAGCGCCGCCCGGGAAGACTTGAATACGAGCGGGAACGCCACAACCCCCGCGGCCAGGACGGCCCCGTGCCAGGTGAACATGAGGCTGACGCCGAAGGTTTCCTGCAGCCACCCACCGAACACACTCCGCCGGCCGATGAGCACGAGCAGGTAGTAGCCGAGCACCGTGGGCGGCATGACCAGGGGCAGAGTACAGAGGGCGTCTAGGACGTCGCGTCCAGGGAAACGCCAGCGTGTCAGAGCGAATGCGGCGACCACGCCCAGGGCCAGCGCCGCCAGAGTGGACAGCCCGGCCACCTTGAGCGTGAGCAGCAAGGGCTCCATGAAGGCGGGCCAGCTCCCTCCCCACAACCATTCCATCCTCAATCCTCCGGCCCGGCCTGGTCAGCTCAGGATCACGGACATGGCCTTGAACGTGAACAGGAACCTGTCGCCCTTGCCGATGCCCAGACGTTCCAGGCTGCTGTCCGTCACCAGGGCGCAGACCGGCGTTCCGTCGTCGAGCTCGCCGTTGACCTCGGCCATCACGCCGTCGGTCTTGACGCTGGCTATAGTCCCGGGGAATGCGTTGCGGGCGCTGGAAACCGATGGCCCGTCCGCTCTCTCGAGGATCACCCACGGGGCTTTGACCAGGGCCGCCACTTTCGCGCCCTCGGCGAGCTCCAGCTTGCGCCGGCTGTGGTTGGTGATGACCGCGACGACTTCGTACCCCGATGCGGTCCGCAAGGTGACCTCGCAGATGACGTCGTTCGTGGCGAGGTGGGCGACCTCCCCGATGAATGTATTGCGGGCGCTGGTCTCCACGGTGAACTCCTTGCTGCAGTGGTGGTTGATGATGCGTCGCAGGTCGGTGTCCGCCAACTTCACATACGACGATGTCAGATCCGTCTTCCCGTGGCCCAGGAGCGATTGCACGGCGCGCATGGGCATGCCGCCTTGCAGCAACTCTATGGCGCGCGAGTTGCGCAGCACGCGGGGATTGAGATGCGATTTCGGGAGTCTGCTGCGCTCCGATTGCTCATAGAACTTCCGGCGCAGGAAACCGGGATCGAGATCGAAAAGGGCTCCGCCCTCTTCAAAGACCCCGTACTTGGCGCAGTAGTCGCGGATTTGCTCTACGACCTCCATGGGCAGTGGAATTTCGCGGGGTTCCGGCGAGTCGGGCAGACACACGACCCCGCGGATATAGTCGAAATGCTCGCGCTCGTTCAAAGCGAGCACCTCGCCGAGCTTGGCTCCGGTGTAGCGCAGCACCAGGTAGGCGATGAAGATTCGCTCACGCGACCGCTTGGTGCGCGCATCTCGCGCCGCCGCCACCCATGCGGCGAAGGCCCGTGTGAGTTTCTCCAGTTGCCGCCGGTCCAGCCACAGGACGCCTTCAGCAACGGTGAACAAGCGACATATGTGCTCCTTCGGCAAGGGCGCCGACGGGCCCCCTGCCCTGCCCGACAACGCCTCGTCGATACGCTCCCGCAGAGCGAGCAAGGCGTCCTGGTCCATGCTTTCAATGGATATCATCCTGTGTCCTCGATCCTGAAGTAGCCACGGTTGCACCTATGCCCCAGGCGCTGATCCACGTAAACTTATTCCGAAGGTTATCACTGTTTCCGCCTGAAGCGGGACAACTTCCGGTAAACAATACCGTAACAGTATAAAAACACCATGAGACACACTATGTAATCCAATATCAATGGCATGGCGTCCTATCTCCACGCTGCAAACATCTCAACCATGTACGCACTGCGACACTATCGTACATCTGCATTCAAATTTGTAATGCACAACACGAAAAGCGGACACGAGAGAGTGTCCCAACGCAATGAACTCCATTGCCTCTTGTGTCCGGCTTGCTTCCTGGATTCGGTACAGACTGCGCCCCTTGCCGGCGACGCTTCGAATGGAGAAACAGATACACCCTTGCGAGCATTCACACCGGCCGCACAGCATGAAACCGCGCACGCACCGGGAGGAGACCGCGTCTCATGCGCCGTGCGGAAATGCAGGTCCGGGCCGCTCCGACCGTTCGCCGTGGGCTTCGCCCCACAATGCCTGTCCCAAGAGTCCTGCGACCGTTTCGGACAGGGCATTGAGCTTAGCCGGGTGGCGGAGTACAGATATCCATCGCATGATACCGATGCGAGTCCTACCACCATCCCAACTGGAGCA
>JBMCLC010000193.1:0-4542 GCA_048614715.1 Oceanidesulfovibrio sp. | reverse complement strand
TTCCCGCCGCGCCGTCTCGACGATCACTTCGTACAGGGCGCGGCCCTTGTGCCGATCCGCCTCGCCGATGTAGATTATCAATCGTTTGGCTTCGGCTGGAATGGTTGGCTGTGTCATCAATGTCCTCCGTGCGGCTTCATATGGCCTTGCCGAGGGCGAGACCGAGCCACAGCAGGGAGAATCCCACCACGACCTGGCCTCCGACGTTGGCGGCGAAGGGCAGAATCTGCCCCGCGCGCAGCATGGCGGCGCTCTCGAAGGCAAAGGTTGAAAAAGTGGTGAACGCGCCCATGAACCCGGTGAGGATGATGGCGCGCAACTCGGGTGAGAAGCCCAGCCGTTCCTCGGACAGGCCCCAGACCAAGCCGAACAAGAACGAGCCTATGATGTTCACCGCGAAGGTGCCGTAGGGAAACGCGCCCCCGGCGTAGCGGTGTACGAGTCCTGTGAGCCCGTACCGGGAAAGGCTGCCGAGCCCCCCGGCCAGGGCGATGAAAATGAGTTTTTGCATGGCGGTGTCGTATGGTCCGGCAGGGCCGCGCCGCTGACGGGAGAGAACATGGCCCTGGAAATGGAAATCAAGTTTCTCGATGCGGATTTCGACCGCGTCCGCGAAACTCTACAAGGTTTGGGCGCGGAGCGGAAGGGGCGTTGGTTCGAGCGCAACCTCGTTTTCGACGACGCGAAGCGCACCCTGCGGCAAAAAGGTGTGCTGTTGCGGCTGCGGCAGGACCGCGCGGCCGTGCTCACGCTCAAGCAGCCGCCGGAGCGGAAAACCGAGGGCGTCAAGACGTATGTCGAGAGCGAGACTCGCGTGGAGGACTTCGAGTCCACGCGGGACGTCCTGGAGGGGTTGGGATACACCGTGGCCTTCCGCTACGAAAAGATCCGCGAGGAATGGACCAGGGGCGGGGTTAACATCTGCCTGGACGAGCTGCCGTTTGGCCGGTTCGTGGAGCTGGAAGGAAATCGCGAAGCAATATTGGCGCTTGCCGAGGAGTTGAGCCTTCCTCTGGACACGTCCTCCACGGCTACCTATCATGAGCTCAACAGAGTCCGGCGTCAGGAGAACAAACTTCCGCCGGACGAGAGCTTCGTCTTCGAAACAAAGCCCGACGCCTGAGCGATCCTGCGATCCGGTCAGCTTTGGAAGCACTTGTAATGGCCGGCGGAAGCATTGGTGCTCAGGGGGGTGTGCCGACGAAGCAGCAAATAATAGCTGCGACCCTCGACATCCCCATCTTGTGGCAGTATAGTCAGAGTAAGCCTGGAAAAGGTGTGTTCCATGACCACTCCGTACAAGCGACCCGAATTCGAACCGGAAATCGGACTGGAGGAAGAGGTCGGCGAACCTCGTAAGTACAAGGTTCTCCTACACAACGACGATTACACGACTATGGACTTCGTCGTACGAGTGCTTATGGAAGTCTTTCGGAAAACTGAAACGGAAGCTACGCACATCATGCTGACCATCCACGAGAAAGGGGTCGGCACATGCGGTATATATCCGGCAGAGGTCGCCGAGACCAAGGTCAATGAGGTTCATTCCCGCGCACGCCGGGAAGGTTTCCCTCTCCGAGCCTCCATGGAGGAAGTATGAGGAAGAACCGCCGCCTTTGCCACGTACGCACGACGAGGATTTCATGCTGAGTAAAAGACTTGAGAACGTACTGACAGTCGCGGTGCGCGAGGTTCGCCGCCGCAATCATGAATATCTGACCCTGGAACACCTCCTGTACGCCCTGGTCCAGGAAGAGCAGGGCAAGGAGATACTCTCCAACTGCGGCGTGGATGTCTCGCGCCTGCAGAACCAGTTGGAGCGTTTCTTCGTGGACCATATGGAAGTCATTCCCGAGGTCTCTACAGAGGTGGTTCAGACGCTGGGGGTGCAGCGCGTTCTTCAGCGCGCCATCCTGCAAATGCAGTCGGCCGGCAAGGAGAAGGTGGAGGTGGGCGACGTGCTCGCCGCCCTGTTCGACGAGGACGACTCCTTTGCCGTTTACTTCCTGAAGTCCCACGGCGCCACGCGTCTGGATATTCTGGAGTACATTTCGCACCACGCCCCTAAAACAGGCGGCTGGAAGGGCGACGAATCCCTGGAGGGCAAGGTGGACGCCGGATCTGGGTCCAAGTCCAAGAAGAACGGCTCCATGCTCGAACAATTCACCGTGAACCTGGTGGAGCGGGCCAAGGCCGGCTCCATCGACCCGCTTATCGGACGCGATTCCGAGATGGAGCGTACGGTGCAGGTTCTCGCTCGCCGGCGCAAGAACAACCCGCTGTTCGTGGGCGACCCCGGCGTGGGCAAGACCGCCATGGCCGAGGGCTTGGCTCTGCGCATCGTGAGCGGCGACGTGCCTGACCAGTTCTGCGACTCTGTCATCTACATGCTGGACATGGGCGCACTGCTGGCCGGCACGAAGTACCGCGGCGATTTCGAGGTGCGCATGAAGGGCGTGATCTCCGAGCTGGAGAAAACCCCCGGCGCGATCCTGTTCATCGACGAGATTCACACCATCGTGGGAGCGGGCGCCACCAGCGGCGGCACCCTGGACGCCTCGAACATCCTCAAGCCGTTTCTGGCTTCTGGCTCCATCCGCTGCATCGGCTCCACCACCTACGAGGAGTACAAGAACCATTTCGAAAAGGACCGCGCCCTGTCGCGGCGGTTCCAGAAGATCGAGATCAGCGAGCCCACAGTGGAGCAGTGCGTGGACATCCTCAAGGGTCTGCGCGGCTACTACGAGGAGTACCACGGGGTGCGCTACACCCTGCCAGGCATCAAGGCGGCGGTGGAGCTCTCTTCGCGCCACATCAACGACCGCTACCTGCCGGACAAGGCCATCGACGTTATCGACGAGGCAGGGACCCTCCACAAGCTCAATCCGGGCTCCAAGAACACGGTGAGCGTGGCCGAGGTGGAAAAGGTCGTGGCGCGCATGGCGCGCATTCCGGCGCAACGAATCTCCGCCTCGGACAAGAGCCGGCTGGGCAGCCTGGAAAGCGACCTGAAAGAGGTCGTCTACGGCCAGGACACCGCGGTGGAGACGATCTGCCGCTCCATCCTGCGCTCCCGAGCCGGGCTCAAGCAGCATGGACGGCCCACGGGCTCCTTCCTGCTCTACGGCCCCACCGGCGTGGGCAAGACCGAATTGGCCAAGCAGCTCGCCACCACCCTTGGCGTGCAATTCCTGCGCTTCGACATGAGCGAATACATGGAGAAGCACGCCGTGGCTAGGCTCATCGGCGCGCCTCCCGGATACGTGGGATTCGACCAGGGCGGCCTGCTCACGGATGCGATACGCAAGAACCCGTACACCGTGCTCCTGCTGGACGAAATCGAAAAGGCCCACCCGGACCTCTTCAATATCCTCCTGCAGGTCATGGACTACGCCACCCTGACCGACAACAGCGGGCGCAAGGCGGACTTCCGCCACGTGATCCTGCTGATGACCACCAACGCAGGCGCGCGCGAGATGTCCTCGGCCAATCTGGGCTTCGGCATCAAGGGCACGGAAGACATGAGCTTCAAGGGCAAGGAAGCGCTGGATAAGCTCTTCAGCCCCGAGTTCCGCAACCGTCTGGACGGCATGGTCGCGTTCTCTCCCCTGTCCCGGAACATCATGGAACGCATCGTGGAGAAGTTCGTGGCCGAGGTGGAAGAGCAGATGAAGGAGAAGAAGGTCCACCTGGAGCTGGCGCCGCAGGCGCGCATATGGCTTGCGGAAAACGGATTCGACCCCGCCTTCGGCGCGCGGCCGCTGGGCCGGTTGCTGCAGGAGGAGGTCAAGGACCGGCTCGCTCAGGAGATCCTTTTCGGCTGCCTGCAGAAGGGCGGTACGGCGCGCATCAGGCTCAAGCCCGAGAAGAAGCGCACCAAGGACAATAACCTGGACTTCGATTTCACGGCCGGTTCCTGTGCGCCCAAGGGCAAAGCAAAGAAGAAACCGACGAAGAAACGCGCCAAGGAGACCGTGTCCTAAGGGCCGGCGGACCGGCCCGCCACACGGTCCTGGCGTCACGTTTCCAGCCGTGGCTATATACTACTTGCCCAAGTCAGGGGTGGGTTTTCCCGATCCCCAGGGCGCAGACCCCGACGGCCTGCTTGCGGTGGGGGGAGACCTCTCCCCTCGCCGGCTTGCCGCCGCCTACGCCATGGGGATTTTTCCGTGGTACCACCAGGGCAGCCCCATTCTCTGGTGGTCGCCAGACCCCCGTCTCGTGCTCGAGCCCTCCAGACTGCATGTGCCCAAAAGTCTGCGCCGTGTCCTCAACAAGGGGCGTTTCCGCTTCACCCTGGATCAGGATTTCCAGGCTGTGATGCGCAATTGCGCCAGAGCGCCGCGTCCTCAGGGCGATGGCACCTGGATTGTGGAGGAGATGGTGCAGGCTTATGTGACGCTGCATCAGGCCGGCTTCGCGCATTCCGTGGAAGTCTGGCGCAATGACCGGCTGGCAGGCGGTCTGTATGGCGTGGCCCTGGGCAGGGTCTTTTTCGGGGAGTCCATGTTCTTTCTGGAGCCGGACGCCTCCAAGGCCGCC
>JBMCLC010000192.1:0-4561 GCA_048614715.1 Oceanidesulfovibrio sp. | reverse complement strand
CCTCGTGGCATTGCAGTCCCTTGACCTTCTCCAGGGGCATAACCTCTATATACGTGGGGTTGTAGGCCAGCACGCGGCCGTCGGACCACGCGGTGCGGCAGGTCGGGTCCTCCTTCATGTCCAGCCGCAGCGCCAGGTGCGCGAAGAACGGCTGGTCCAGAACGAGCTCGCTCCGGGCCTTGATCATCTTCAAGCGGGCCGTCTCGTTCACGACACCAGAACCTCGTGGTTGTCGCGCGCCCATCCCTGAAAGGCCTCGGTCTCCACAATGGACGGCTCCGCGGCTGCGGCGTCCCTCATGAGCAGAACGCTGAACTCCACCGGCATGCGCGAGGCCAGCACGGCCAGGCTGGACATGGTCTCGTCGCAGGCTTTTCGGGCAACGGACTCGCACATGGCGTAGATCACGGCCGGATCGTCCGGGATGCGCACACCCGCGGGATCGGCGAGCATGGCCGCGGCATCGGGCAGTTCGTCGTAAATCTTCAGGAAACCGACGCACTCGGCGGCGGCCGCCTCGCCCACCGCGCCCTTGAGCAGCGCATGGGTTATCCGCTCGGGCCGGCCCGCGGCGACGATTCGCGAGGCGAATTCCCAGGACCGCGGCGAGGGGAACGCCTTCTCGCTCTTCTTCGGGTCAAAGGCGTGCAGCAGTTTGGGCCGGAAGCGCAGGAACGCCCGGAGCCTGGGCTCTATGCCGCTGCGCTCCGCCCAGCAAAGCCAGTCCTCCAGGTCCGGGTCGAAATCCAGATGAATCATCCGGTTGGCCAGGGCCGAGGGCATGCGATGGGTCACGGCCCGGTCGGACTCCCGGTTGCCCGCGGCCACTATGGTCCAGCCCTCTGGCAGTTCGTATTCGCCGAGCCTGCGGTCCAGGATGAGCTGGTAGCACGCCGCCTGCACCAGCGGCGGCGCGGTGTTGAGCTCGTCCAGAAAGAGGATGCCCCGGCCGCTGCGGGGCAGAAAGGACGGCGGACACCAGACCGCGTTGCCCCCCTCGTCTATGCGCGGGATGCCCCGCAGGTCCACCGGGTCGAGCAGCACGGCGCGGATATCGACCAGGTCCATGCCGTGGTCCGCGGCGACCTGGGCCACGACCTGACTTTTTCCCACGCCTGGCGCTCCCCACAAAAAGACCGGCTGCCGGATCTCCAGCAGCAGTTCGAGAGCTGACACTATTTCTGATGGTTTCATTCGTGATCATTCCTCCAAAATTTATTCTGGCTTTTTGTTTGAAAATGATTATCAACGTCAACCACAAAGCGCTTGCGTTCACATCGCGCGACGCCTCAACCCGAGCAGCTATGCTCTCATGGCGTTGCCGCGCGGGTAGGAATCAATACCAGCCGCGAGTGAATGAATATTACTTTGATTCTCAAACTCGTAATCTGACGACTGCTTATGGTTCTCCAGCCCCGCTACAAGGAGCATTCATGACCCGCACCGCACATCAGCCATTGCGTATTGTGCACTCCATTCCTGGAAGAATTCGGATCAAATCTTCCACGCTGCGCCACATGGACGGCGCCGCCGTCACGGATCTCCTGCAACGTTTCGAGATCGTGCTCTGGGCGCGCCACAATTCGGTCTGCGGGTCGCTTGTCGTTCGGTACGACTCCGGTTCGGACTCGGCCGCGATTCTGGACATGGTCTCGAAGGCGCTTGGACTGCACTCCCCGAAGTCTGACACGTCCCAGGTCCCGGCGTGCCCCTCCTGCAGATGCGTCAAGGCAGGACGCTGCCGCAGCGCCTCGCCCCCAAAGAACGACGTGGCAGGCGCCGTCATTCGATTCGGCGGGCTCACCGCGGCCATGGGCTGGGTGCTCGTCAGACGGCTGGCGACCGGAACCGTGATGCAGGCCGGCCTGTTCAGCCCGCTGGGGGCGGTGGCTATTTTAGGCGCGCTTCCCCTTCTGAAGGGCCTGGCCAGAGACATGCGCGTGCGCAAGGTCCGCCTCGAATCCTTCCTGGCCGGCTCAATAGCCGCCGCCATCGCGGCCGGCGAGGTGGTCACGGCGCTGGAGGTGCTCTGGATCACGGCAGGCGGCGACCTGCTCAAGACGTGGATCACGGAACGCTCCCGCCGCGCCGTGGCCGATATTTTGGAGGTCACTACCCACCATACCTTTGTGCTGCGCGACGGCGTGGAGGTGGAAACGCACGTGGATCAGCTCTGTCGGGGCGACATCGTGGTGGCCCACACCGGCGAGAAAATCGCCGTGGACGGCACGGTGGTGCGTGGACATGCGCTGGTGGACGAGTCCACGCTTACGGGCAACTCCGAGTATCCGGAACGCAAGAAGGACGATCGCGTCTTCGCCGGCACCCTGGTCCGCCAGGGCGTGCTCTACATCGAGGCCGAGTGCGTGGGCGACAACACCTACCTCGCCCGCATCCTGCACATGATCGAAGAGGGGCTGGCCAACCGCGCTCCCATCGAGGGCGTGGCCGACCAGCTCGCGCAGCGCACTGTCCGGGTCGGCGCCGTGGTCACGTTCGGCACCCTGCTCGTCACCGGCAGCCTCATGCGGGCGTTCACCGTGCTTCTGGTCATGGCCTGTCCCTGCGCCACAGTGCTCGCGGCCTCCACCGCCGTGAGCGCGGCCCTGAGCACGGCGGCGCGCAACGGCGTGCTTATCAAGGGCGGCCGCTACCTGGAGCAGATCGGCGAGATCGACGTGGTCTGCTTCGACAAGACCGGCACCCTGACCACGACCTCCCCTCGCGTGGAAACGCTGATCGCGCATAACGGCGCCACCCGCGAGGATCTGCTGCAACTGGCCTACTCGGCCGAGGTCCACAACCACCATCCGCTCGCCGAGGCCATCAAGGTGGCGGCCGACGACGCCGGCGTCGCGCCGACGCCCCACGACGTGTGCGAGTATTTCCTGGGCCAGGGAGTGCGGTCCGAGGTGGCCGGGCAGACCATCCTCGTGGGCAACGCCAAGCTCATGAAGCGATTCAAGGTGAAGATCGCCGACGTCAAGGAGCAGGCTGAAACCATCAGCGTGCGCGGGCTGACGACCCTGTACCTGGCCCGGGACCGCGAGATCGTCGGCATGTTCGGCATCGCCAATCCGCTGCGGTCCGAGGCCGAGACCGTGGCCGACGCGCTGGCAGGCCAGGGCGTGGAGCTCTGCCTTGTCACCGGAGACGAAGCCCGCACCGTGGCCGGGCTTTCGGAAAGGCTGAGAATTACAAAGACTTACAGCTCCATACTGCCGGATGGCAAATCCGCCGTGGTGCAGGAACTGCAAAGCTCCGGCAAGCTCGTGGCCATGGTGGGCGACGGCGTGAACGACGCCCTGGCCCTGGCCGTGGCCGACGTGGGCGTGGCCATGAGCGCCGGCGCGTCCGAGGCCGCCATGGAAGCCGCGGACATCGCCCTCATCCGCGACGACCTCGGCCAGTTCACCTATATCCGCGACCTAAGCCGCAAGACCACGGCCGTGGCCCGGCAGAACTTCTGGATCGCCACCAGCACCAACATCCTGGGCGCGGTGGGCGGCGCTTTGGGCGTGCTCAATCCGCTCACCGCCGGACTGCTGCACATCGTGCATACCCTCGGCGTGCTCGGGAACTCCTCCCGACTGCTGACCTACAACCACATCCCCGACACCAACAGCAATTGAGAGGTTCTATGCATCTCGATGATCTCATGTCGCTGCGGCGCTACGTCTCGATCGCGCATCACGTTCCCGGCAGGCTGCGGCTCAAGTTCGACCCGGCCATCCGGAACGACCCGCGGTTCAAGGCCCTGCACGAAACCGAGTCACCGTTCCCCGGCGTGCGCGCCACTCGGATAAACCTCATGGCCCGCTCCATGGTCATCGAATACGACACCCGGATTCCGCAGCAGGACATCGCCGTCCTGTTCAGCGACGATGAGGACGCTGCATGTGAGACCTTCCGCAGACTCGCGGACATCGCCTCGACCCTGTAGCGGCTCCATCCTTTCCAACTCATGAACGAACAACAGGAGGGAACTCGCATGAGTAACCATGAAGGTGAGATGTGCGGCGGCTGGGACGCTCCCGCCCCAGACGTTCAGTATGGACAGCCCGGGCAAACCGGACAGCCCGGGCAAACCGGACAGGCCAACATCGGCGGCGTGCAGGGCCAGGGCATGGGCCACATGCATCTGGCAGAGCACATTACCGGCGTGCCATCGAATGTGGGCATGATGGCCGCCCAGGGCGCAGGACAGACCGGGCAGCCCCCCCAGGGAGGACCCCAGGGCATGGCCGGCCAGGGCAGACCGTATGCCGGCGGCTACGCCGACCCCTACGCCATGGCTGGAGCGACCGGAGGTCCGTCCGGATGCGAGCAGCAAGGCGGCGTGGGCGAATCCTCCGGCGGCCGGAATGGCGGCTCCGGTTGCGAAGGTGAATCTTCCGCGCCGAGCCAGGGACCGGCCGGAACCGCTGGCCCGGCCCCGGGCCCGGCCCACGGACCCGAAGGATGCAGCCACCACTACCAGCAGCCGGGCATGGGCGGCGCGTATTACGGACCCTTCCCCGGCGCGTATCCCGGTGGTCCGCAGCCCGGACCCTTCCCCGGC
>JBMCLC010000191.1:0-4576 GCA_048614715.1 Oceanidesulfovibrio sp. | reverse complement strand
GGAGTACAAATATGCGACCGGAAATCAATGCCGATGTCCTGCAGGCAATCGGCAACACGCCCCTCGTCACCATCAACAGGATGAATCCCAACCCCCGCGTCAAGATTCTGGCCAAGCTCGAAGGCAAGAATCCCGGGGGCTCCATCAAAGACCGGGTCGCCCTCGCCATGATCGAGGCGGCGGAGCGGTCCGGAGAGCTCGCCCCCGGCAAGACCGTCATCGAGGCCACTTCCGGCAACACCGGCATCGGTCTGGCCATGGTCTGCGCGGTCAAGGGCTACCCCCTGCGCCTGCTCATGGCCTCCACCGCCTCCAAGGAACGCAAGCAGATCATGCTCGCCTACGGCGCCACCATCCAGCTCACCCCGGGCCACCTCTCCACGGACGGCGCCATCGAGGAAGCGTACCGCATGGCCCGCGAAGAGCCGGACAAGTACGTGCTCATGGACCAGTTCAACAACCCGGCATCCATCGAGGCGCACTACCACGGAACCGGCCTGGAAATATGGGAACAAACCGGCGGCGAGGTGACGCACGTGGTGGCCACCCTGGGCACTTCCGGCACTGTGATGGGCATCAGCAAGCGGCTCAAGGAGATGAATCCGGAAAGCAGGGTCATCGCCCTGGAGCCCCGGCCCGGGCACAAACTGCAGGGCCTCAAGAACATGCACGCCTCCTATCCGCCAGGCATCTTCGAACGCCGCACGCCGGACGAAATCCGGCCCGTGGACGACGAAGAATCCTTCGAGGCGTGCCGCCGTCTGGCCCGGGAGGAAGGCCTCTTCGTGGGCATGAGCTCGGGCGCGGCCATGGCCGGGGCCATGCACCTGGCGAACGAGCTGGACCACGGAACCATCGTGGTCCTGTTTCCGGACGGGGGGGAACGCTATCTGTCCACGCCGCTTTTCGCCCCGCCGCCGGAACGCGGGGTGCGGGTATTCGACCTTGCCAGCGCCGGCACCGCAATCGTGGCCACGGAAACCATGGGCGACGCACCCACGGCCGGGTTCTTCACCATGGGGCCGGCTCTGGACCGCCTGGGCGATCTGGACGCCTGGCGTCGCATCCTGACCCTGGACGTGATGACCCGCTATCTGAACGAGGCGGGCCGCCGGTCCAAGGCCGTGGTCAGCCTGGCCGACCTCGACGACAGCGCCTTGAAGGCGGCGCGCGCCGCCGGCCTCTCCCGCGAGGATTACGCCCGCCGCGCGCTGGGGCAGGTGCAGGAGTACGCCGCAAGACTCGGTGTGTCTGGCGCGATCTCCTTCCATCTGGCCGGCGACCATCAGGACACCGCCCTGGACATCTGTCGCCGGCTGCTGGCCAAGGGCGCAGCCTACGAAAAGCTGCGCTCCGTGTATTTCGACGTGCTGCGCTACTCGGACTACGGCCGCATGAGCTCCATGGACCTGGATAAGATATCCCTGGGCAAGACCGTGGACCTGGCCGAGTACGCCAAGGACAACCCCAAGGACTTCACCCTGCTCAAACGGGCGAGCCTGGAGGACCTCAAGCTCGGCGACATCATCAAGACCGAGTGGGGCAACGTCCGACCCTCTTGGTTTATGCAGCACGCCGCCGTGGCCGCCGACACCATGGACGAGATGGCCGGCTTCCTGGCCTCGGAGGCGCACATCTTTCCGCATCTGGAGAACTTCCGGGCCATCTTCGCCATTGGCCGGGGGCTGGAGCCCGAGGCGTGGCTCGTGTCCCAGCATGTGGGCACGGAAACGGAAGGGACCGAACTCTCCGAGCTGTTGCGCGAGGCGCACCCCGGCCTGGTGCGCATGTGGTACCTGTCCACCTCGTACCGCAAGGCGCTTTCCCTCTCGCACCAGAGCCTGGCCATGTGGAAGCGCAACCACGCCAAGCTGCTCCACGCCGCGGCGGATCTCCATCTGGTCGCCCGTGGCGAAGCCCCATCCGTCGAGACGCCCCAACCGGCGGCCACGCTAGCCGAATCACTCACCGAATGCGTGGAGGACAACCTCAGCCTCCACCATTTCTGGCCGGAACTGTTCGCTTTCTGCCGCACCACGGCGCAGCTCTGCGCACAGGGAATCCTGACCCCGTCCGAAGCGGCCGCCATGCAGCAGACCCTGCACAAGGTTGACGCCGTGCTCGGGGTGCTGGCCACCAGCGAGCTGCCGCTGCCCACCGAGGAATGGTCCCCCGACGTGATCGCCCTGGTGGAGGAACGCGAAGCGGCGCGCAAGAACAAGGACTTCCAGAAAGCCGACGAACTGCGCGAAACGCTTCGCAGCAGGGGCTACGAGGTGGAGGACTCGCCCCAGGGCACCCGCCTCTACCCCATGACCGGCTGATCCGCACAACGACGCCCACCTTTTGGAACGGGCGACCGACTCCAAGAAGAGACCACATGAAAAGGGGAGCCCGCATCGGACTCCCCTTTCGTTGCGCGTGTCGGACGCTACTTCTTGGCCGTGGTCTTCTTGTTGTCTTCCACCTTGGCCGCGGCCGCCTCGGCGGCGGACTCCATGGCCTTCTTGGCGTTCTCGGGATTGTCGGCGCACACCGTGGCGCAGACCACCTCGCCAATGGGGACGGGTCGGGGCTCGGGCTCCTTGGAGGTCACGCGGAAAGTCACTTCCTCCTCGGGCTGAACCGCTTCGCGCCAGGCCAACTCCACGGTGAGCTTCTGCTTGCCCTTCTTCACCGCGGCCTCGAGCTCGAGGTCTATGCTGTCCGTGGGAACGAGGGTCACGTACTCATCGCCGCGCTGCACCACGACCTGCTGCTCCTTGAAGCTTTTGACGAGGTCCTCGAGGAAGGTGGTGACGGAATTGAAATCCATGGTGCCTTTGACGCTGATTCCGGTCTTGCTGCTCATGATCGACTCCTCCAGTGTTATGGAATCTGTATGAAGGTTCTATGAATCCGGCCGACGTCAGTTCGCCGGCTTGTCCGCGTTTTGATTCGCCGGCGCGGCGGCGGGCTCGGCCTCTTCCTGCTCCGCCAGATCGCCGCTGGATATCCTGGCGATCCTGGGTTTGCCCTTCTCGTTCTCTTGCTCGAGCTCGTCCAGCTTCTTCTCTGCTTTCTTGAGGAACTTCTCGAGCGCTTTGTCCACGGCGGTGTCCACGTCGAGCTTGCGCCCCAGACTGCGCGAGCGCTCCTTGGCCTGCTCCAGCCGCTCGGCCAAGTCGGCATCGACATTGAAGATGACCCGCTTGTAATCCTTTTCTTGCTTGAAGACTCCCATCGTCGCACCTCTCTCGTACAATTCGTGTACATCTTTCCAGAATTGATAGACACAGGAATAGCTGCACACCCTCAATCCTATCCTCTTAATTTGCAGTGCGATCATACTCCAGAACAAGTACCCGCACACGAGTCGGAATGAACTCATCCGATCAACTCGTCTCAGGCTATATCCTCTTCCTCACTCTCGTCAACACTGTCTTGTTTTTTTATAATTTTTTTCTGCCGCTATTTAGTTTCAAATGCTTAATTTTAATAGCTATATTTTTTTACAATTGTACAAATTATGTACTGAAGCTGTGCCGCCAGCGAGCGCCAGCTTTTCGCCGCGCGCTATTGACCCGGGCTTGTTCCTGTCGCACATTCCCTCTCTTCCTCCGTTGTGAGGACCAAGCCATGCCCCTTACTATCCCCGCCCCCACATCCAAGCGCCGAGAAATATGGCGCCTTGCCTGGCCGCAAACGCTGATGATGATCGCCCATTTCTTCGTGGGCTTCATCGACGTGTTCGTCGCCGGCAAGCTGGGCACTGGTGTCCAGGCTTCCCTGGGACTCATCACCCAGTGTTTCTTTTTCTTCCTCATCATCGCCATCGCCGTGTCCAACGGCGTGGTGGCCGCGGTGAGCCAGTCCCTGGGAGCCGGGCTCGTCAAACGCGCCCAGCGCTACACCATGTTCTCCCTCACCCTCGCCCTTGCCGGCGGCCTGCTCATCTTCGCCGCCGGAACCCTGCTCCGCGGCCCGTTCCTCGATGCGCTGCAGACACCGCCATCGATACGCGACGAATCGGCCTACATGCTCACCGTGTTCCTGCTCGTGGTGCCGGCCAACTACATCCTCAACGTCGGCAGCGCCGTGTTCCGCGCCTACAAGCGGGTGGACATCCCGCTCGTCGCGCTGACCATCGTAAGCGTGGTGAACACCGCGGCCGACTTCGGCCTGGGCCTGGGCATGTGGGGGCTGCCCGCCTTCGGCTACAAGGGGTTGGCCTGGGCCACATTCGTTTCGTACTTCGCCGGCGCCGCCTTCATTGTGGCGGTCCTCGCCCGGCACGGCATCCTGCGGCTCAGGGACTTTCCGCCCCTGCGCTGGATGAAGCCGGCGTGGGGCTATCTTTTTAAGGTGGGGTGGCCCGCCGGTCTTTCTCATGTCCTGTGGCAGACCGGCTATCTCGTGCTGTTCGCCATCGTGGCGTCCCTGCCACGGGAGAACGTGAACGCCCTGGCTGGACTCACAGCGGGCATGCGCGTGGAGTCGGCCCTGTTCCTGCCGGCGTTCGCCTTCAACATGACGGCGTCCGTGCTGGTCGGACATTTTCTGGGCGCCGGAGAGGCCCGCGAGGCCAAACGCATCG
>JBMCLC010000190.1:0-4593 GCA_048614715.1 Oceanidesulfovibrio sp. | reverse complement strand
GCATTCCGGGGAAACTCGGCCGCCGGCAGCATTGCGTCGAATCCCTCGGCGTACAGGTCATGAAACACGACCTCGTGGCCGGCACCTTCCATGGCGGCGCGGCAGCGCCTCGCTATGGCTGCGTTGAATGATTGCGGATTCGGGTGGGCGAGTACGAGAAGGATCATGATACGCTCTTGATGTTAAAAAGTCGTGCGCTCCGGGGCATGCGAAACCCCGCGAGCGGACGATCCGGATTCGCAGACATGGAATGAAAGCACCATGGCAGGGAGCTTTTGCGGCGTGTCCGAACCCTGCGCCGGGGTTCTCACGCGGCGGATTCGGCTCTGTTCGTTCCGGGCAGCAGCAGAGTGAAGGTGCTGCCGCGTCCCACCTTGGAATCAACCCACAGCTTGCCGTCGTAGTGGCGGACGATTTCCCTGGAAATGAACAGCCCCAGCCCAGTGCCGCCTGGCTTGCCGTGCAGGGCGTCCGTAGGCAGCTGGTGGAACTTCTCGAAGATGTCCTCCAGGGCATTTGGCGGTATGCCGAGGCCCGTATCCGCCACGCTGATGCGCAATGCCCCGGATTCGTCGCCTTCCGCCATCAGACTCACATGGCCGCGTTCGGTGAACTTGACCGCGTTGTTCAGCAGGTTGATCAGCACCTGCTCGAGTCGGTCCGCATCTACGATGACGCGCGGCAGATCCGGCTGTATTTCCGGGGTGAAGACCACGTTCGGGTTGCCTTCCAGCAGCGGCAAGGTCGCCTCGATGGCGCGCGTCACCACGGCCTTGGGATCGACCTCCTCGTCTCGCCAGTCCATCATGCCGGACTCGATTTTGTTCAGGTCCAGCACATCGTTGACCAGCCGGGAGAGACGCTCCCCCTGGTTGGCGATGATCCGCAGGTTGTTCTGGATGCGCCGGCCGGCTCGCTCTTCGCGCTCTGTCCTGGCCGTGCCCTTGAAGTGGGCCTCGAACTCCTTGTCTATGAGCCTGGCGAAGCCCAGGATGGACGTGAGGGGAGTGCGCAGCTCGTGGGAGACGGACGACAGAAAGCTCGACTTGAGCTGGTCGAGCTCGCGGAGCTGGCGGTTGGCCTCGGCCAGTTCCTCGGCCTTCTGGGCCAGCGCATTGGTGCGCTGCTCCACGCGCTCCTCCAACTCCCGGTTGAGGGATGCCAGGGCCTCCTCGGCGTCCACCAGCGGAGTGACGTCCGTGAACGTTCCCGCGATCCGCGCCGGCTTGCCTTCCAGGTCTACGGCCACGACCTTGGCCCGGCAGAGGATGTGCCGCCACTCGCCATCCTTGCGCCGCATGCGGTACCTGGTCACCAACGTCTCGCGCAGCCCTTCGAACATGAGCTGCCTGCCCCGCGTGACCTTTTCCCTGTCCTCCAGGTGCACCTGCTCGTAGAGAAATCGCCAGGCCTCCTCGGGATCTCCGGGCTCATATCCAAGCATGGTATACATGCGGTCGCTCAGGAAATGGGTCCCGTCCTGGATATTGTTTTCCCAGATACCGTCGGATGACGCTTCGAGCGCCAGACGGAGCCGTTCCTCATGATGCTCGAGCAGGGACTCCGCCTTTTCCCGGCGCCGTTGCAGCAGCCGCAACAGACCGTGAAACAACAGCAGAATGAAGGCGTTGCACAGAATGAGCAGGCCCACCAGATTGGCGAGATGCGCGTTGAAACCGGTAAGGGCGTAACGGATGTGCAGCGTGCCCCCGGGGGCCACGGCGCCCGGGGTGTCCTGAATGGGTATGGCCAGCGTTTCGATTCCGTCTCTGGCCCGGCCATGGCTGAATATGGCCGCGCCCCGGCTGTCGAGGACTTCCAGGTGTTCGATGGGCCAGCGTCCGAAGAGTGCGTCCGAGACGGTCCGGAGCCCCTCCGCTCCTGCGGAGGCCGGCGATTCGAGATGCGTCGCGAACTGCTCGGCGATGTTCGCGATGCTCTCCCTCCGGATGGATTCGTACGAATGCTTCTGCTGAAGATACACCGCCCCCGCCACCGCCAGGAGCAGTACAGCGAGAGCTATGGTGATCTGCCAGGTCTGGGCCCGCTTGAGGTTCGTGATCATTGAGTCTGTGGCTTGGCTCGGTCGGAGACGTACCTGCTGATGTATCGCCCCCCAATCCTTACTCCCGTCGTGCTCCGGCCGGCCGAAAACCTGTTTGTTCTACGTGGGTCTCGTGGACTGACGCGAGCCCCCTACCTACTCGCAATGAACAACATTTGCAATAGTTGTCCTGGTTTAATAAAGCGATCCACCGCTATGACGCCTCCGGCATGGACAATATCCTGGCGTTGATTGCCACGATGACCGTGGACAAGGACATGACGATGGCGCCCACCGCCGGACTCAGGATGATGCCCGCCCAGGCCAGCACGCCGGCCGCCAGGGGAATGGCGACGACGTTGTACCCGGTGGCCCAGAACAGGTTCTGCACGGTTTTCTTGCGCACCTCCCTGGAGAGCAATACAACTTCCACCACGTCCATGGGATTGGATTTCACCAGGACCACGTCGGCGGTTTCCACGGCCACGTCCGTGCCCGCGCCGATGGCCAGCCCCACATCGGCCTGGGCCAGGGCCGGCGCGTCGTTCACGCCGTCGCCCACCATGGCGGTGACCAGTCCGCGTTCCTGCACTTGCTTGACTTTCTCCGCCTTCTCGTCCGGCACCACATTGGCGAACACGTCGTCCAGATCCAGCTCGCGGGCCACGCGGTTGGCGACCTTCTCATTGTCGCCGGTGAGCATCATCACCTGAAGACCCATGTCCTTGAGCCTGGCCACGGCTTGTTTGGACGTCTCGCGGAGCACGTCGTCCAAGGCGATGACGCCGGCGGCCTTGCCCTCGACGATCACAGCGATAACCGTCTTGCCCTGTTCCATCAATGGATCGAGCACGTCGTCCTCGAGTTCGTAGCCCTCCTCCTTGGCGTAGCGCAGGCTGACCGTCATGACCTCGCGGCCCTCCACCGTGGCTTGTGCGCCACGTCCCGGAATGGAGTCGAATTCCTCGGCCTTGGGCAGGCTCTCCAGCTTTTCGCGGGCCGAATTCGCAATGGCCTTGGCGATGGGATGCTCGCTCTTGGCCTCCACGGCCCCGGCGAGCTTCAGCAGCTCATCTTCATCCATGCCGCCGAAGGAGGCGACATCGCTCACGGCGAATGTTCCCTGAGTGAGGGTGCCCGTCTTGTCGAAGATCACGGCCTGGAGGTTGCGGGCCCTTTCGAAAGGATTGCGGTTGCGGATGAGAAAGCCGCTCTTGGCCGCTATGGCCGTGGACACGGCCACCACCAGGGGAATGGCGAGTCCCAGCGCGTGCGGGCACGTGATGATCATCACCGTGACCGTGCGCTCCAGGGCGAAGACGAATTCCCTGCCCGTGAGCATGAGCCACATGACCAGGGTGACCGCTCCGGAGCCGATGGCGATGAAAGTGAGCCACATGGCGGCCTTGTCCGCCAGAGACTGCGCGTGGGATTTGGACTCCTGCGCCTTGGATACCATGTCCATGACCTGGTTGAGGAAGGAATCCTCGCCGGTCTTATTCACCCGCACGGTCAGCGAGCCCTCGCCGTTTACCGACCCGCCAATGACCTCTTCGCCCTCCTCCTTGTCCACGGGTTTGGACTCGCCGGTGAGCAGGGACTGGTTGACCGACGAGCGGCCCTCCACCACCTCGCCGTCGGCTGGAACCTTCTCGCCGGGCTTGACCAACACCCTGTCGTCCGGTTGCAGATCGCTCACCGGCACGTCCTCGGTGGAGCCGTCCTCCCTGAGCCTGTGCGCCTTGTTGGGCACGAGTTTTGCCAGCTCCTCCATGGCGCCGTGGGCGCTCATCACCGAGCGCATCTCGATGTAGTGGCCCAGGAGCATGATGACGATGAGGCTGGCCAGCTCCCAATAGAACACCCTGCCCGGCAGCCCGAACGTGACCAGGGCGGAGTACCCGTAGGCCACGATGATCGCCAGGGAGATGAGCGTCATCATGCCCGGCTGCCTGTTCTTCAGCTCCATCCAGGCATGGCGCAAAAACGGCAATCCGCCGTAGAAAAAGACAATGGTTGCAATGGCGAAGAGAATGTACATCCGCCCGGGCACCCATTCGGGTTCGCCCAGCCCCACGAGGGAGCGGAGCATGGGCGACAGGTAGGCGAGCGGGATGGTGAGCGCCGTGGAGATGATGAACCGACGCTTGAAGTCCTGGGCCATCCTGGCGTGGTGGGACTGGTGGCCGCCGTTTTCGCCCTGATCGTGGCCGCCTTCGTGTTCGTGCTGGTCGTCGCTCTGGTGCTGGTCGTCGTGTCCGTTTTTGGCCATGAGACGTGTCCTGGGGTTTGGGTGTCCACTGGTCTGCGTAGCCGCGAACCATGTATAGTATATGACTCCCGCAAGCTTTGAGACGGGTATCTCTCGGGGAAGCGTTCTGTGGATCGAACCTCGCCAAGGCGGTTGGGCCTCGGACGCGAAAACGCCCGGCCCCGCGATGGGACCGGGAGCCTTGCACTCGGTTATGGATATAGGCCGGCGCGCCCTACTCTTTCATTTCCTGGACAATGGCGTTCAGGTCGGACGCGAGGCGCGCCACCTCGGCCAG
>JBMCLC010000189.1:0-4601 GCA_048614715.1 Oceanidesulfovibrio sp. | reverse complement strand
GAAAACCCCTACAAGACCTGGGACGAGATCGACTCCTCCCTGCCCAAGTCCAAGATCGAGGTTCTCGGCCCGCCGCCCACCTCCGGCACCCGCGATGCTTTCTCCGAGCTCGTGCTTGAGGCCGGCGCCAAGTCTTTCGATTGGCTGAAGGACATGCGCAAGGAAGACAAGAAAGCTTTCAAAGCTATTGCCCACACCGTGCGTGAAGACGGCGGCTACGTGGAAGCCGGTGAGAACGACAACCTGATCGTGCAGAAGCTCCAGGCCAACCCCGACGCCTTCGGCATCTTCGGCTTCAGCTTCCTGGACCAGAACCGCGACAAGATCCAGGGCTCCAAGATCGAGGGCATTGCTCCCGCCTTCGAGGCCATTGCCGACGGTTCCTACCCTGTGTCCCGTTCCCTGCAGTTCTACGTGAAGAAGGCCCACGTGGGCACGATCCCCGGCATCCAGGAGTACCTGAACGAGTTCACCAGCGCGCAGGCCTGGGGTCCGGAGGGCTACCTGTCCGAGAAGGGCATGATCCCCATGCCCGAGGAAGAGCGCGAGAAGTACGGCAAGAACGCCGCCGAGCTCATCCCCATGACTGCCGACGACATCTAACCATCTATTTGAGCAGGACAATACAACCGGGCCGGTGCAGCACTACGGCCCGGTTGTTTCCCTTGCGCCATCCCGGCGCCCAACCGCTACACTGCATCAACCCGAACCAGGACCCAGACGAGATTTTATGATGGCCACAACGGATACCGCAGCTCCCAAGAACGCTTCCTCACTCGTTCACAACACCGAGATCGATCCCCTGGCGCTTGAAGCTTCCTTTGTCGATGATCCGTGCATGAAGTGCCGCGACGTGAACGTCTACTACGCAGACTTCCACGCGATCCACCACGTGAACCTGGACATCGCCAAGAACCAGGTCATCGCGTTCATCGGTCCCTCGGGCTGCGGAAAATCCACGTTCCTGCGCTGCCTCAACCGCATGAACGATATCATCGACATCTGCCGCGTAACCGGCGACATCACCCTGTACGCCGAAGACATCTACGATCCGAAGATCGACGTGGTCAGCGTGCGCCGCCGCGTGGGCATGGTCTTCCAGAAGCCCAACCCGTTCCCCAAATCCATCTACGACAACATCGCCTACGGCCTGCGCATCCACGGCCTGGCCTCCACCCGCCACGAGGTGGAGGAAACCGTGGAGATGAGCCTGCGCCGGGTCGGCCTCTGGGACGAGGTCAAGGACCGCCTGGACATGTCCGGCACCAGCCTCTCCGGCGGCCAGCAGCAACGGCTCTGCATCGCCCGCGCCATCTCCGTGAACCCCGAGGTGGTGCTCATGGACGAACCCTGCTCCGCCCTGGACCCCATCGCCACCGGCATCATCGAGGAGCTTATCCGCGAGCTCACCGAGCTCTACTCCATCGTGGTGGTCACTCATTCCCTGCAACAGGCCGCGCGCATATCCGACCGCACCGCCTTCTTTCACCTGGGAAAGATGATCGAGGTGGGACACACCGAGAAGATCTTCACCAAGCCCTACCACAAGCTCACCGAAGAATACCTCACCGGTCGCTTCGGGTAGCCACTGGCCACCGTTTCGCTGCTCTGCCTTGCAAAGGGAGCGCTCTTCGGCTCCGCTGCACGGTTCGATTGTTTTTGACAGCGGACGTGCGTGTTCCGTAATTTCAGGAGCATGGCGCACGACCACGCACACCACGGCCCGGCAGCGTACGACAAGCGTTTCGCCCTCGGCATCGCGCTCAACATCATCTTCGTCGTTGTGGAGGTGTTGTACGGCTTCGCCGCAGACTCCATGGCCCTCTTGGCGGACGCGGGCCACAACCTGAGCGATGTCCTCAGCCTGGTGCTTGCCTGGGCAGCCTCCGCCCTGGCGCGCAAACAGCCATCCCGCAAGCGCACATACGGCATGGGCCGCTCCACCATCTACGCCTCCCTGGCCAACGCCGCTCTGCTTCTCGTGGCTGTAGGCGCCATCACCATGGAGGCAGTGGAGCGCTTCCAGCACCCCGTTGCGGTCTCCACCTCCATCGTCATCTGGGTCGCCGCCGTGGGAACGGTCATCAACACCGCCACCGCCCTGCTCTTCATGTCCGGCAGCAAGCACGACCTCAACATCCGCGGCGCGTTTCTGCACATGGCCGCGGACGCCGGGGTGTCGCTCGGCGTGGTGGTCGCCGCGCTTGTCATCGCCATGACCGGCGCGCTGTGGATCGACCCGCTCATGAGCCTGTTCATCGTCGCGGTCATCGCCGTGGGTACCTGGGGATTGTTCAGGGAATCGCTGGATCTGGCCATGGACGCCGTGCCCCGGGGCATCGACCTCGAGTCCGTGGAGCGCTACCTGCTGGAGCTGCCCGGCGTCATCGCCTACCACGACCTGCACGTCTGGCCGCTCTCCACCACGTCCACCGCGCTCACGGTCCACCTCGTCCGGCCGGAGAGCGACAGGGTCGCCGCCGG
This sequence comes from Oceanidesulfovibrio sp., assembly GCA_048614715.1. Taxonomy (GTDB): domain Bacteria; phylum Desulfobacterota; class Desulfovibrionia; order Desulfovibrionales; family Desulfovibrionaceae; genus Oceanidesulfovibrio. The sequence goes on along the minus strand of JBMCLC010000189.1, from coordinate 2,117 downwards.
CTTCCTTCATCAGGTGGGCGACGAACTCCGCGAACGGTTCGGAATCGACCACGCCACCATTCAGCTGGAAACGGACGAATCGCGCTGCACGCTCCACGGCGCGTGCGTGTTCAGGAAAGAAACGACAAAATGAGCCGGCCCGGGTCGCTCCCGGTATCCAGACGTTCGTCGGTGGTTCAGACGAACTCCATGGCCCAGCGGCTGAGACCGATGAGCACGAGCACGGCCCCTTCCACCCGCGAAATGCGCCATCCCGTGCGCATGCACAGAAGCACCACGGCCACAGCCGCCATCATCAGCGCCATGGAGGGCAGGGAAGACGCATGCACGGCTATGGGACGCAGCACGGCGGTGAGGCCGAGCACGCCCGCCAGATTGAAGAAGTCGCTGCCGAGGAGGTTGCCCAGCAACATGTCGTTCTTGCCGCGCAGGCTCGCGGCAAGGCAGGTCACAAGCTCGGGCAGGGAGGTACCGGAAGCCACTATGGTCAGCCCTATGGCCCAGTCGGACACGCCCACGGCCATGGCGATGACCCGCGCGCCGTCCACCAGCCAGTCGCTGCCAAGGGTGATGGCCAGAAAACCCGCGAGCAGCTTGGGCGCGTCCACCCATGTGGCCACGCGGTCGCCCGCCTCCTCCAGCAGTTCCTCGGCCATGGCGATGTCCAGCGGTCCGGGATCGCGGATGCCCTTGTACACGATGAACGAGACATAACAGGCGAATACGCCGAGCAGGCCCAGGCCCATGGGCCGAGTGAGTTCTGCCTGCAGGCCCATGAGAAAAAGGACTCCCGAGACCGCCCAGAGCAGCACACCGTCGCGATAGAGCAGAACGCGGTGGGTGGGAATCGGCTTCAGGATGGCCATGACGCCGAGAATGATGCCGAGATTGAAGATATTCGAACCGACCACGTTGGCCAGGCTGATGGCGGACAGTCCCTTGAACGCGGACTGCGCCGTGACGAAGAACTCCGGGGCCGAGGTGCCCATGGCCACCACGGTGAGGCCGATGACCAGCTCGGAACACAAGAAATACAATATCCACGAGCACCCCGGGACATTCATAACCCATGGGCGAGGCAAAGGAAAGCACGCTCCGCGGCGGGCGCGGCGCGCATTCCAATACCTTGTCCAAAGATTCACAATGGTTACATTTCTGTTTCAGCGTGTTACTTAGCTCTCTCATCATTCAATCATTCACGACGTCCAACACCTGGAGGAGGGGCATGACCGCCTACATCGTGTCCATGGAGTATATCCCTGGCCTCCTTGAAAAATGGGCCGGGAAAATGGACGTCCATGTGCCGGAGCAAGACCCTGACGGGTTCTACAACTTCACTGCGTGGACGCCCGAGATCGAGATCGCCTGGGACTACGATCTTGCGTACAATTCTCTCAAACGATTCTTTTTGCCGCCCAAGGAGGACCTTGTCACCTTCGACATGGAGACCTTGAAGGCGCAAGCCGTGATCGACGCCCCCAGGCAACTGCTCTTCGGCGTGCATCCGTACGATCTGCGTGCCATAAACCAGCTCGACCAGCTCATGGAACTGGGCGAGCCGGACGTGAACTACCAGCAGCGCCGGCAGAACACCGTATTGTTCGCACTGGAGCCCTCGCGCGTGGCGCCCACCTCCTTCTGGGCGTCCATAGGCTACGATCGTGTGGACCTCGGCTACGACCTCTACTGGACGCGGATCAGCCCGAGCTCATTCTATGTGGAGGTCGGCACCCCCCAGGGCGAGGAGCTGCTGCTGGCCGGGAGCCAACTGCCCAAGGCCACGAGCATGGAACGCGAAGCGGCCAAACGCGAACGGCTGCGCGTGCGCGCGCGTTCCTTAAAACAGGGCGGCCTCAAATACCCCTGGCAAGAAACGCCCCGGCTGCTGGAAAAAAGCTGGAACTCGCCTATCTGGAGACACAATTCCAAGTACTGCCTGTCCTGCGGCTCGTGCGTCACGGTCTGCCCCACCTGCTACTGCTTCGACGTGCGAGAGGAAGTGGACGTGGATCTGAAAAAGGGCCGGCGCTACCGCGAATGGGACGGCTGCATGCTGCCCTCCTTCGCCCTGGTGGCCGGCGACCACAACTTCCGCGAGCAGGCCATGGAACGCTACC
>JBMCLC010000188.1:0-4626 GCA_048614715.1 Oceanidesulfovibrio sp. | reverse complement strand
AAAGGATCGAGAAATTGGTAGATGGCTTGGTTGTCCATGCGATGTGCCCGGGTTCAGGTTCTGGGTGAGTCCGCGCCCGGCGGAGCGATTGCCGGGCGCGGACCGTGGCACGCTCTCCCTAGAAGGGAGGTAAGATGCTGAAGCCGAGGAAACCCTTGGTGGTGTAGCGGATGCCCACGTACAGGGCGAGGACCACGAAGAGGCGCTTGAGCCAGATGTCCGGGATGTACTTCGAGGTCCGCGGGCCGATGAGCGAGCCGATGACGATGCCCACGAGCTCGGCGCCGATGAGCGCCCAGGCTACGGGCGTGCCCTTGACGGACATGTAGGAGACGATCGAGTTGATCATGCCGATGAACACCGCGAGAGCGGAGGTGCCGGCCACGAGGTACATGGGCAGGCCCGCCACCGAGGTGAGGAAGGGCACGAGCAGGAAGCCGCCGCCCACGCCGAGGAAGGAGGCCAGGGAAGCGATGACGAAACCGCCGATGAGCGGCACGACAGGGTTGAAGGAGAATTCAACGCCAAAGAAGGTGAACACGCAGCGGGTGAGGGAGAAGGACTGCATCTTCACGCCCTGGGCCGTGGTGTCGGCCTGGGACTTCACGGAGTCCTGGAAGGCCTTGGCCGCTTCCTTGGCCGACTTCTTCTTGTTCTGGCCGGCCGGGGTGGTCTCGTAGAAGAGGTAGCAGCCCAGGAACAGGACGAAGATGCCGAAGTAGCCGAGGTAGGACGAGAGGTTGATCTTGCCGGCGGTGATGATGGGGACGAGCCAGGAGCCGGCCACCGATCCGACGGCAAGGGATACGCCCAGAGGCGCCACGAGACGGCCTACGCGGTAGTAGTTGAAGGAGGACAGGGCGGCGGAGCAGCCCACGAGCCACTGGTTGGACACGCGGATGGAGTCGGTGATGACCTTGTTCAGGTCGTTCTTGCCCAGGCTCTTGGCGTAGTCGCCCAGACCGTAGATGGTGATGTGACCGACGCCGGCCATGATGCCGCCGAACGCGCCCACGGTGGAGAATATCCAGCCCACCCAGATGGCCCAGACAAGGCCGACGATGATGTTGAGCTGAGGAGCGCCGGGAATGCCGAGATAGCCGGGTTCGCCTTGGGGATTGACCTCGGCGATGGCGTCGGCGAGGCGGTCGGCGAGTGCCGGCTCCACAAGCGCCGCGAAGACGAGTATTCCTACAACAAGACCAAGAGTGAGTTGCCGCACGGTGAAACCTCCTTTCCAAATGATGCGGGGGTCAGAGCACCCGGTAAAAAAGTTTGAGCCGGTATGCCGAGCAGCACGAACCGCGATCCTGCCGACCGCAATCGTGCAAGTTAAATGATATACTATAAAGATGCTACAGGGCCGTAAGGGGACGAACAAAAGATAAAGCGGAAAGTGAAAAAAGGAACAAGCCCCCACTTCGGAGCCCGTGCGCCCCTCCTCTGAAAACAGCCGCGAATGTTATAAAATTCACAAATAACCTTCCGCAATAACGCAGATCCCCAGGCAGCGCGGAGTCCAGCCGTCCTGGCCCCCGGATTTCCTGGCAGGCCGCGTGCTTGACCTGGCCGGGCCTTGGCGAGATACTGTATTCTCCGCATAATAAAGATGGAAAATAGTCTAGGAGGAACACGCAGTCCATGTCTGGGGCCGGCTTGGATACAAACACCGCAGAGGAACGGGATCGTCCGATCGGGGAAAAATCGGGACGCGGGCTGCCGCGGGCGGCCGACATCCCGCGCCATCGTCTCGACATCGACTATATCGCCCTCAAGGGCCCCGGCCTGTTGGCCTCCCTGGCGTTGCATTTGTGCATCGTGGCGCTGGCGGTGTTCGGACTGGACTGGATGATGCCGGCGCTCGAGCCGGAACCGCTAGTGGTGGACGTGACCCTGGAGGAATTGGAACCGCCGCCCGAGGCCGAGGAATCAGAGACCGCGCCCCCGCCCGAAGAAGCCATGGCAGAACAGGCCCCGCCGCCGGAATCCATAGTTGTCGAGACTCCGGGCGACGACGGCGCCAAGCTCATCAGCGCGAACAAGACCGACGACGCGGTCATCCGGCCGGACCACATGTTCTTCGGCGGCAAGCTCAAGCAGGGCAACGAGGTACGCTGGAACCTGCGCGCCCTGGCCGCGGAGAGCTACACCCTGGATGACTATCTCGGAAATTACAAGATTCGCGGCGAAGACCGCGTCATCCGCATTCTCGACGGCCGCGAAAAGTACGGCAAGCTCCTGCTTCACGATCCGCAGACGGACACCCTGCGCACCCTGACACGTTTCGGGGACAAGATATTCACCTACGGTCCGACCCTGGAGGCGGAGAAGCCCGTGGTCGGCTCCATCACCTTCCTGCCGGTGAAACACCGCGCCGAAAGCGGCGACGTGGAGATACCCAGCCGCCTTCTCTGGCTGCCGGAGAAGCCGCCCATGAAGTTCGGAGAGATGATCCGCTTCGACGAGCGCGAGGTTCTGGTGGCGCAAGGATTGCGCGGACTGCTCACCACCCCGCCCGGCGATGCACCGGCGCCGGCAGTGCTCTGGGCCGCGGACGCCGGCTGCCGGTCCCACTTCGCCTACCGCATTGTTGCCCGGGAGCTGGCCCTGAACGGCGTAGTCATGCTCAGTCTGGATCCTCCCGAGTGCCCGGACCCCGGCGAGGGCGTGCGGCCCCTCGTCACGGCGGCGCACATCCGCCGGGGGATGGATTTTCTGCGCAATCAGCCCGGCGTGGACAGCTCCCGCGTGGGCGTATGGGCCCGCAATGGTGCGTTGGCCCCGGCCATGGAAATCTGCACCGGACAGCCGGATGCCCCAGCCTTCCTCATCGCCATCCAGGAATCCGTGGACCAGGACGCCCTGACGCCCGAGCAGGTGGGGGCGCCGGAGGAGACGCCGAGCCTGTGGTTCCTCGTGGGCGGCGCTGCATGGTCCGAAAGGATGCGCGAGTCCCTGCGGGGCGGGGACGCAGAAATCCACGCCCTGGAAGAGCCCCGCGGCTACGACACCCGCACCGACCCGGACGCGGATATTGATCGGCTCAAACTCCTGGGCCCGATATACGTACGTGAAGCGCTGCGGTGGCTGGGGATCGACCGCGACGGAGAATAAGGTGGATTAAGCGCAGAGGCGCCGCTCCTTGCATACCCGCCAGGGAAATGGCTGCCCGAAACCGCCCCTCCACGCTCCGCGGTCGATTCGGAGCCCCCGCATTCCATTGCGCCGCACGATGTGCCTGAACGCGGAGACTCCGGAACAATGCGGGGCGATGGACAAAGACCCCAGAGAGGGAGTACACCCCCTTTCTGCGGAGCGCATTTCCAATCCCGCATCCTCAGCCGTCTTATGAGAAAGCGCATTTTCTACCTCGACGTGGTGCGAAGCGTGGCCATCACCATGGTCATCGCTATCCATTACAATCTGAACATGGCGATCCAGGGTCTGCTTCCCGGTGATGTGGCCACGTTAGCAGAGGTATTCAACGGACACGGCGTTATCGTGCAGTCGTTGTTCGTGGCCCTGTCCGGGGCCGCGCTCATGCTCGTGTACGGCAAGCGGGAGGGGAATATCGCTTGGGGCGACTACGCCAGAAAGCGGTTCCTGTCCATTTATCCGCTGTTCTGGGTCACGTATCTCACCCTGTACATCATCCGCACGGTGCAGAAGGGGCACCTGATGTTCAGCGATATGCCGCTTTACCGCTATCTGTTCACGATCACGGCTTTCGACGGCTGGCTCCAGCCCGTCATCAAGACGCCGTACATGATCGGCGAGTGGTTCCTCGCCTTTATCCTCATTCTGTATTGCTTCTTCCCGCTGCTGCTGGCCATATACCGGCGCAGCCCAGCCGCCATGATGGTCTTTGCGTTTCTCGTGGCCTGCATTCCGATGCTCTATGAGCCCGCCCAACTGGGCATGAGCCTGTATACGTCACCCCTGGCCCGGCTTTTCGAATTCGCCTTCGGCATGCTTTTCATCATGCATTACGAGGATGGCGTGTCCCGCAGGCAGGGCATTGCGGCTGCCGTCCTGTTGGCCATCGTCTACAACATTCCTGAAGGTCCCTGGGTCTTTCCCCAGAACGCGGTTCTCGGCATGCTCTGGTTCACGGTGATTTCATGGGTGTCCCGGGCCCTGGAGCAAAACGTCATGGTCCGCAACTTTTTCTTTTGGACGAGCCTGTATTCCTACGGGGCGTTTTTGTTCCACCACTACTTTCTACAGTATTACCTGCCCAGGCACGGCCTGGAACCGGCCAATTCCTGGCAATTCCTGCTGTACGGGCTGGCGCTTACGGCGTTCATCTATGGCGTGGGCTATCTGCTGACCAAACTCACCGGCGTACTGGTGAAGCTTGTTCTGCACATGAAGCCGTCGCGTTCGCGTGAGCGGGTGGGCGCAGGAAACTGACCGATTTTTCCCCCGTTTTGATCCGCGTCAAATACTTTTCGTTGAGGTATCTTTATGAATGGAGCCGTAAGCTCGGCGCGCCACAGGGGTGCGGCGGGCCAGCCATACGCCCAATCATACGGAGGATACCCCATGAAATACATGCATCTGCCCGACGAAGCCCAGTTCCGCGACACCGGCCCCGGCAAGTTCCTTGTTCACGATTCGCCGTAT
>JBMCLC010000187.1:0-4645 GCA_048614715.1 Oceanidesulfovibrio sp. | reverse complement strand
TGCTTATTCATATTGTTCTCTATATTTGCGCACCACGACCAGTGCGATGACGTTGAGCACGAGCGTGATAAGGAAGAGCACGAGGCCGAGGGCGAACGCCGCCAGGGTCTTGGGGCTGTCGAACTCCTGGTCGCCAATGAGCAAAGTGACGATCTGCACAGTGACGGTAGTGACGGCCTGAAACGGGTTGGCAGTCAGGTTCGCGGCCAGGCCGGCGGCCATTACCACGATCATGGTTTCGCCGATGGCGCGGGACACGGCCAGCAGAATGCCGCCGACAATGCCGGGCAAGGCCGCGGGCAGCACCACCTTGCGCACGGTTTCGGACTTGGTTGCGCCCAGGCCGAAGGAGCCTTCGCGCAGCGACTGGGGCACGGCGTTGATTGCGTCGTCGGACAAGGAGGATACGAACGGGATGATCATGATGCCCATGACCGAACCGGCGGCTATGGCGCTTTCCGAGGCGATGTCCATGCCCAGGGATTCGCCCAGGCCGCGGAACAACGGCGCGACCATGAGCGCCGCAAAGAAGCCGTAGACCACGGTGGGCACGCCGGCGAGGATCTCCATGAGCGGCTTGACCACAGCGCGGACCTTCTTGTTCGCGTATTCGGAAAGGTAGATCGCGGACATCAGCCCGATGGGCACAGCCACGAACATGGCGATGGCCGAGATGAGCAGCGTGCCCACGAACACCGGCACGGCGCCAAATGCTCCAGAAGAACCCACCTGGTCGGAGCGGATCGCCATCTGCGGACTCCAGTCCAGGCCGAAAAGGAATTCGGTGATCGGCACCATTCGAAAAAACCGGATGGCCTCGAACAGCACCGAGAGGACGATGCCGATGGTGGTGAAGATCGCCAGCGAGGAGCAGATGATGAGCAGAATCTTGAGCACGTGCTCCACGTCGTTGCGGGCGCGGTAATCGGGCACGATCTTGCGGTAGCCGATGAACAGACCGCCCGAGGCCACAGCGAGCACGGCCACCGCCAGGGCGATGTTGCCCAGGGTCTGCAGTTCCTTGTAGCGCTCGGCCGCGGCCATGATGGCCGGCTCTTTGTCCGCGCCCATCACGGAGCCGGAAACGACGTTATGGATGTCGTTGATGAGAAGGTCGAGTCTGGAATCCGGCAGTTGCTGCATCGCTTCGGGCAACCCGCTGACCACGAGGCTCGCGATGACGCTGTCGTCGAAGAGTCCCCAGGCGAAGAAAATCAGGAAGGCCGGCACGAAGCACCACAGGGCCAGCAGCCATCCATAATATGTGGGCCGCGAGTGGAGCTCCTGCGCCCGCTTGGTGCCCCCCACTATGGCCAGGGAACGCTTGCGGCCGAGGAAGAACGAGCACCCCGAGAGGATGAGCAGGATTATCAGAATGTTCGGCAATGATATCATTAGCTTTCCGAAAAAGCAGGAGAGGTTTGCAGGCACCCGCGGCCAGGGCGCAGGGCCCAGGCTGTCCACCGGCGGCGCAGCGGTATGTGAAGCGCGGCGCAAGCTGGCGACTGGTCCCCGTCATTGCGATCGTGCAAGCAGTAGCAAGTCGCTTGTGACAACTAAGCGTCGTCGGCTATGCGAGCTGGCTCCCCCTGGATTTGCTGGCTCACCATGACGATGGAAATCCGCGGACCTCAATAGTTTCATGGCTTCCGTCACACAGGCTGCGAAACTACACACGTCGTATGGGGAACCGATGGCAGGAGTGTGACAATTGCGTGTCATCCAGCTTGGCTTGTGGCGATAAGTTGTTGAAATCATATGTGGATGGTAAGCAATGCCCACAGAGCATTGCCAAGGAAAACCTCAAGGTGAACAGCGGACGGCGTGAATTCGGACAGATCGGAAAAAAGACGGAATTTTGTTTGCCGGAATGGTGGACGGGTCATGCGTCCCTGCGGCAGAGGTTCGAAGCCGCGGCGCACAGGTCGCGCGGTCCTTGCCAATCTGCATGAGCGCTGTTATTTACTACAATGACAAATCACTGATGTGATCACCATTCTATTTTTCATACGATCGGAGGAACACCTATGCCTTACAATGACTCTGTCGCTTCACGCACCGGAGAGCGGGCCGAAGTGGTCAACGCCTTCATGCGCGGCGTGTACATGTGGATGTCCCTGGGGCTTCTCGTCACAGGCGGCATATCTTGGTACGTGGCCAACACCGAGGCTGTCCTGCGGCTGTTCTTCACCCCGGAAGGGGGCGTCTCCATGCTGTTCTGGGGTCTGGTCATCGGCCAGCTGCTCATGGTCGTGGGACTGTCCGCGGCCATCTCGCGCATCTCCGGCACCATGGCCACTGCCTTGTTCATGGCGTATTCCGCACTCAACGGCATAACCATTTCGTTCATTTTCCTGGCGTACACCCAGGCGTCCATCGTTTCCACCTTCCTCATCTGCGCCGGCATGTTCGGGGCCATGAGCCTGTACGGGCTGACCACCAAAAAGGATCTCACCAGCTGGGGCAGCTTTTTGTTCATGGGCCTCATCGGCGTGATCATCGCCTCGGTGGTGAACATTTTCCTCATGAGCTCCATGATGCACTTCATCATCAGCGTGATGGGCGTCATCGTGTTCACGGGACTCACCGCCTATGACACGCAGCAACTCCGCGTAATGGGCGAGACAGTGCCCGAGGGCGACTCCACGGCCATCCGCCGTGGCACCATCCTCGGCGCGTTGCGACTCTATCTCGACTTTATCAACCTTTTCCTGATGCTGCTCAGGTTGTTCGGGACAGCCCGCAACTAGAATTTCTGCGAAAGGGGGGGCCGCGAGGCCCCCTTTTTCATGGCCGACGCGGGATTCTCCACGGCCGAACCTTTAGCCCGGCGCCATGCGCGCCATTCCAAGCGATTCCATGGCACGAAAGAAAAGCAAGAAAAAAGGGAAGGACGCCTGGGGACTCGACCCCGGGAAGGTCATAAATACACTTCGCGAGGCGGGCAAGCCGCTCTCCAGCCAGGATATCCTGAAAGCACTGAGCGCATCCCAAAAGGACAAGCACCGGCTCAAGTCCGTGCTCCACGAGCTCATGGACAAGGGCAAGGTCTACCGGCTCAAGCGCGGCGCCTACGGCCTGCCGGAGAATCTGCATATCGTCACCGGCACGCTGGAGGTCCAGCGTTCCGGCGTTGGCTTCGTTCTGCCGGACGACAAGCGCCGCGGCGACATCTTCGTTCACCCCGGCAACATGGACGACGCCTGGCACGACGACCGCGTGGCCGTGGCCCTGCTGCCGGGCCGCAAGGGCAAGCGGGCCGAGGGGCGCATCACCAAGGTCCTCGAACGCGGCCACAAGACGCTGGCGGTTCGGCTGCTGCGCCGTCTCGGCGAATATTTTCTGCTGGAGCCCACGGAGCCGCGCATCAAGGCGCGGTTCATGCTGGACGAACGCGACGTGGACGCCGATCCCGAGCCCAACGACATCTATATGATAGAGGTCGGCGACCAGCTGGACCAGGGGCTCTGGGAAGCCAAGTTCCTGGCAAAGCTCGGTCAGGAGGCCGATCCTTCCGTGCAGGAGGAGCTGGTCAAGGAGAACCACTCCATACCGCGTTCCTTTGGCCAGCACGTGCTCGCCGAGGCCAACGCCCTGCCGGAGCACCCCTCGCCCCAGGACCTGGAAGGCCGCGAGGATCTGCGCGAGATGGAGTTCGTGACCATTGACGGCGCCAAGGCTCGCGATTTCGACGACGCTGTTCTCGTGAGGAAGGAAGGCAAGGGTTGGCGGCTGTGGGTCGCCATCGCGGACGTGAGCCATTTCGTGAAGCCCGGCACGGCCCTGGACCGGGAAGCGCGTGAGCGCTGCAACTCGTACTACTTTCCCCAGTCCGTGGAGCCCATGTTCCCGGAGCGTCTTTCCAACGGCCTGTGCAGCCTGAACCCGGACGTGGAGCGGCTCGTGATGGTGGCCGAGGTGCCCTTCACCTCGGACGGCCAGCCCGGCGAGGCCAAGGCGTACAACGCCGTGATCAAGAGCCACGCCCGGTTGACCTACGCCCAGGTCAAGCGGACAATCCTGGACAGGGAGCAGGAAGAGCGCTCCAAGATTGAGCACGTGCTGCCCATGCTGGAAGAAGCGGAGCGCCTAGCCCGCAAGCTTCACGCGGTTCGCCGCGACCGCGGCACCCTGGACTTCGACCTGCCCGAGCCGGAAATCCGCTTCAACCTCTACGGCGAGACCGTGGACATCCGGCCCAAGGTCCGCCATTTCGGCCACCAGATCATCGAGGAATTCATGATCGCGGCCAACGAGGCAGTGGCGCGGATGCTCACGGCGGCTGAACGGCCCTGCATGTACCGCATCCACCCGCCGCCGGACCCGGACAAGCTCGGCAGCCTCTTCGATCTGCTCAGCGTAACCGAGCTGGCGGATAAACTGCCCAAGATCCGTGGCGGCGAGTCCGTTTCCCCTGTCGAGCTGCAGCAGCTTCTGGACGCGGCCGAGGGCACGGACTTTGAATTCGTGGTCAACCGGCTCACCCTGCGCACCATGATGCAGGCCAAGTACTCGCCCCAGAACGAGGGCCACTATGGTCTCGCCTCGGACTGCTACTGCCACTTCACCTCGCCCATCCGCCGCTACGCCGACCTGGTGGTCCACCGCTCGCTCAAGAACTACATCGCGGGCAGGGAGCTGGAGC
>JBMCLC010000186.1:0-4652 GCA_048614715.1 Oceanidesulfovibrio sp. | reverse complement strand
GACAGCGCGTTTCGGATCAGATGAATACGCCGGGCGGAATCCTTCGTCCGGCGTTTTTTTTGCCCCGGCGCACAACAGGCTGCATACGCTCATGGCGAATGATTCGAGCGACGCCGGCCCGTTCTTGCCGGAACCCGGCGTTTGGCAGTCTCTCGCCAGCCCCACCTTCAGCAAGGACCCCGCCATGCAACGATGCGACTGGGCAGCCGCCTCCCCCCTGGAAACGCAGTACCACGACGAGCAGTGGGGCGTGCCCGTGCACGACGACCGCCCGCTGTTCGAGATGCTCGTGCTGGAAGGAGCCCAGGCCGGCTTGAGCTGGTCCACCATCCTCAAAAAGCGCGAAGGCTACCGCGAGGCGTTCGACAACTTCAATCCCGAAACGGTCGCCGGGTATACCGAGGCCACCATGGAGCGGCTGCTGCGCAACCCAGGGATTATCCGCAACAGGGCCAAGGTGTACGCGGCCGTGACCAACGCGCAACGCTTTCTTGATGTCCGGAACGAGTTCGGCAGCTTCGACGCGTACATCTGGTCGTTTGTGGACGGAGCCCCAGTGAACAACGCCTGGGAGACCATGGCCGACACCCCGGCGCAGACCCCGACCTCCGAGGCCATGAGCAAGGATCTCAAGAAACGGGGGTTCAAGTTCGTAGGCCCCACCATCTGCTACGCCTTCATGCAGGCCGTGGGCATAGTCAACGATCACCTCGTTACCTGCTTCCGCTACCCGGAAATCGTGAAGCTGCACCACGCAGCCCGATCCCCGCTTTAGCGAATCGGACAACCGCCTCCGGCGGCCCCGTTAAGCTTTCTGACGAGAAGCCCGAAGAGCAGCGACCCTCGGGAGCCTCCCGGCGGAAAAACCGTTTACGCGGCTTTTGTTTTCTTGGATTTCTTGCGTCCCCAGGGACACACGGCCACGCACACCCCGCAGAGGTAGGGCTTGACGTGCTCACGCTTGCTGAAACGGTTGAGCTGCCGGACGCAGGCGTCGATATCCACGGCCTCGTTGCGCGTGGCGTAGTGCAGCTCTGTTTTCACGTTCCGTATGGCCCCGGCCGGACAGGCGTCCGAGCAGAATGAGCACGTGCCGCAGCGGTTCTTCATGGGCTGGTCCGGGTGCAGGTCCATGTCCGTGAGCACGGTGACGAGCCGCACCCGGGGGCCGAATTCCGGCGTGACGAGCAGCAGCGACTTGCCCTGCCACCCAAGGCCGGCGGCAATGGCCACGGCTTTGTGCGATATGTACGAGTAGAAGCGCTTTTCGCAGAGGATCTGGCTGGCCGGTATGGGCAATGCCCGCGCGCCGTGGGATTGCAGCAGGCCTGCCACCCGGGTGGCCACGTCGTCCAGCAGAGCGTTCACCCGCTGGTAATGCTGCGAGTAGAGGGGCGTGGGGCCGTCCGATATCGGGTCCATGATCCCGTCCGCAAGACGCACGGCCATGACCACGGCGCGGGGATAGCCTTCCAGCAGGTCAGCCGGTTGCGTCTCGATGCCGGCCAGTCGCGCGGTGTCGGCCACGGCAATGCAGTCGGCGCCCCAGGAGCGGGCGCGCTCTTCCAGTTCTTGTCGTTCCAGTGTCTTGCGCATGGTGTCATGTCCTCAGATCTGTGGCGCGGGCTTCAGCGGCGAACGCCGAATATGCAGGCGCGGCGCGAGGGAGGCGCCGGCTGCGTCCTGCCCGGACCGTGTTGCACGGATGCGACGTATGCTCTACGGCCGCATCATCCATCATTAGCGGACAATACGGCGCCTGGTCAAAGAGGCCGCACATTTTGGTCCGAGCGCGCCATGTGGTCGCGCTTGTAAAGGCAGTGCTCTTGCGCTAGGAAAATACATGGCGGCGACTCCATTTTTTCGTTATAGAGCGCGAGGATGCGTTCATGCCACTGGTCGCCACAAGGATTCCATCCGTGCCCATCGTCATCCACACTCACGCATTTGGCATAACAGACGTCGGACGCCGGCGAGACACCAACCAGGACACCTTTCTTATCGATGAGGACCTCGGGCTTTTCGTGGTTGCGGACGGCATGGGCGGACGCCAGGGCGGCGGCGTGGCCAGCAAGCTCGTCACGGAGACCATCCGCTCCGTGCTGCGCCGGCATCTTTCCCGCGACGCTCCGGCCCCGGACCCCAACGAGCCCATGCTCGTGGATGATGAGGAACGCCAGCTCGCCAAGAAAGGACGGCTGCTCAAGGGCGCCATCCTTTCCGCCAACCGCGCCGTGTTCGAGCGCTCCACCCAGCATCCGGCCCTGCGGGGCATGGGCTCAACGGTGGGAGCAGTGCTGCTCAACAACGACGTCCTTGAGATCGCCAACGTGGGCGACAGCCCCATCTACCTTATCCGGGGCGGCGCCATCCATCTGGTTTCCGTGGTCCACACGGTGGAGGCCGAGCACGCCGCCAGAATAGCCTCCGGCGCTTTGGCAGAGGATTCCCCGCCTCTGGACAAACGCTACCGCCATGTGCTCACCCGGGCCGTGGGCGTGGCGCCGGGCGTGAAGGTCCAGATGCGCGAGCTGCGATTCTGCGACGGCGACCAGTTCCTGCTCTGTTCGGACGGTCTGTCCAACAAGGTCGAGCCGGACGAGATGCTCGCCGTGGCCGAACGCGGCGACCCCGAGGAAACCTGCAAGGAGCTCCTGGCCCTGGCCAACGAACGAGGCGGCGAGGACAATATCTGCGTGGTCAATGCACATTTGCACATCCACGAGGAGTCCGACGACGCCGAGAGCGAAGAGGACGACATCCTGCGCGTCAAGCCGAGCATCTTCACCATCATGGGCCGCCTGCTGGGCAAGGGATAACCGCCAATGCTCAACATCGAAGTCGGCTTTCTTACCGATGTCGGCCGGCGGCGCTCCGCCAATGAAGACACGTTCCTCGTGGACCAGGAGCTGGGACTGTACCTGGTGGCCGACGGCATGGGCGGGCACATGGCCGGCGAGGTGGCCAGCGCCCTGGCCGTGGAGGTCTTCCGGGAGTCGCTGGTGTACTCCAGGACGCAGAACGCATCTCCAGTGGACAGGATGCGCTACGCCATGGCGGCCGCAAATCGCACCGTTCGGGGCAAGGCCCTGGCCAACCCGCTCTGGGGCGGCATGGGCACCACCATCACCGCCCTGCTCAAGGACGACAACCGATTCGTCATCGCCAACGTGGGCGACAGCCCCGCCTATCTCCAGCGCGACGGGTCCGCAACCCTGGTCAGCCAGACGCACACCGTGGCCGAGGAGCGCGGCGTGTCCCAGGGCGGCCTGCCCCCGTCCTTCTACCACCACATCCTCACCCGCTCCATCGGCACCCGGCAGGACGTGGACCCCTACGTGGCGCCACTCGACGTCCAGCGCGGGGACATCCTCGTCATCTGCAGCGACGGCCTCTCGGACAAGGTGCAACCCCACGAGATCATGCGCATCGCCACATTCTCCACGCCCACGTCGGCCTGCCGCCAGCTCGTGCATATCGCCAACGAGCGCGGCGGCGAGGACAACATCACGGTCCTCGTCCTCCGCTTCATCTGAACATATCCGTTTTCGACCCTTCTCATCGGCTTTGCGGTGCTTATTCATGATGGATGCGCACCATACTCATCCGCACCATATCAGCCGTTGTTCTTCTCTGTCTTTTATACGGCGTGGCCATTGCCGCGGGGAACGCCACCACAGAGTCTCTGCCCAAACTGCCCCCCGAGCCGGCGCACGACGCCGGACTCGACGCCGCCCTCGACTCCATGGTTCGGGACAGCCTGTCCGAAACCGGACTGACCGAAGATCGCGTACACATTGCGCTCATCGACCTGGGCGATCCGCAATCGCCCCGGACGGCCCATTTCCGCGGGGACGTGCCCGTGTACCCCGCCAGCGTAGTGAAGATGTTCTACATGGGCTACGTCTACCATCTGGTGGAACGGGGCGAGCTCGAACTCACCCCGGAGCTGCGCGGCCAGCTCACCCAGATGATCCGGCCCTCCTCCAACGTGGCCACCGGCACGATCGTGGACACATGGAGCGGCACGCACGAGGAAAAGCTGCTGCCGCCCGGAGAGTACGAAGACTTCGCCGCCAAGCGCAACGCCTGCAACCGATGGCTGCAACGCGTGCTGAACATCGAGGACGTCAACGCGAACCAGAAAACCTGGGGCGGAACAATACCCGATGCCGAACGCCAGTTCCTCAGCGGCGGCGAATTCGGCGGCCCGTGGGTAAACCGCAATTCCATGACCGCCATGGCAGCGGCGCGCTACCTGCAGCTTCTGGCCCAGGACAGGCTCGCCTCGCCTGAAAGCTGCGAGGCCATGCGCACCCTCATGAAGCGCGACGTGAACGAGCAGCCCTACCAGAAACGCCGCATCGCCGGCGGCGCTCCCCAAGGCGCGCAGGTCTATTCCAAGACAGGCACCACCAGCGACACCTTCCACGACGCCGGCATCGTGCAGTTGCCGGGCGGCCGGACCTTCGTCCTCGCCACGCTCATCACGGGCACGGGCGCAAAGGGCGATTTCATACCGGCGCTCACCAGACGCGCAAGCGAGTATCTCATTTCGGAATACGAGGCATCGGCCGAGGAATGATCCGAAGATTTCGTCCCTTCCGTCTTGGATTTCGCATAACACCTATGGTATCCGTCGGGTTGTGCTG
>JBMCLC010000185.1:0-4653 GCA_048614715.1 Oceanidesulfovibrio sp. | reverse complement strand
GGTGTCCCGCGCTTCAGGAAGCCGCATGGAGAGCTCCACGCGCTGGCCGCCGCGAGTGAGCGGGGGCGCCGCCGGTATTTCCAGCTCCACGTGGATCTTGCGGGTCTCGGGATTGAAGCCTGGCGAGATGCGGCCTACCTGCGCCTGCACGGCTTGCGGCCCTTCCGGAACATCCGGTGCGGTGAGAGTGACCGTGCCGTTCTGGTCCTTGAGCCAGTAAAATTCCTCGGGCGACAGGCCGAAAGGAGCAACGAGCACGCGGAAATCGCCGAGCTCAGCGACCTTCTCGCCGGTGTTGATCCATTCGCCTGGCTCCACGTACCTCTCCATGACCTCCCAGTGCGGCGGGGCGACCACGATGAACCGCTCAAGCTGTTCGCGAAGGCGCTGCTCCTCCACCTTCTGGCCCTCCAGCTCGTGCCGGGCCAGGGCCAGGTTGAGCTCGAGTTCGTCGAGTTGGGACTGGGCCGCGCTGTCGCGTTTGACCAGCTCCTGGAAGCGGCTGGCTTCCTTGGAGTAGTAAGCGATGTTGGAGCGCAGCTTCTCCTGCTGCACAAGGACCTTGTCCAGCTCCAGACGGGTGAAGGTGTCGTCGATCCGCGCGAAGACGCCGCTCGAGTCGATAGCGTCGCCCACATCGGCATGGACGGAGAGGACCTTGCCGGCCAACTCGCTGACCAGTGTCATAACAGTGCCTGCGCGGGTGAACGCCGTGAGCGAGACTGCCCGAGTAGACGGCTGGGCCGTGACGACCCGAGGGTCGGAATCCTGCGCCCGGGCCGCTGCAACGCCCAGCACGAAGAGCAGACACAACAACAAAAGGGCCCGAATCCGCCGGACCATGTTCCGGCCTGCAGAAGAGCGCATAGGGATTTCCCCCTGGCCGCGACGTGCGCGCAAGGCGCAATGGTGGTTATGAAAAAACCGGGGCGAACGGCGTGTCCGCCCCGGTCGTGCAAACCAGATTAGTCGTTGCGGTTGCCGCCGCGTGGTCCGCGGTCGCCGCCGCGATCGCCGCCGCGATCGTTGCCGCGTCCTCCGCCTCGTCCTCCGCGGGGTCCGCGGTCACCACCGCGTCGGTCGCCGCCGCCCCGGCGGGGCGGATTGTCCTTGAACTCGATGCCCTGCTCCTCGGCCAGCAGGGCGGCGCGGGAGAGGCGCATCTTGCCGCCTTCGAGCACCTCGAGGCACTTGACCTTCATGGTGTCGCCGAGGTTGACCACGTCGGTCACCTTGTCCACGCGCTCCAGCGCGAGCTGGGAGATATGCACGAGGCCCTCGACGCCGGGCAGGATCTCCACGATGGCGCCGATCTCGAGGATCTTCTTGACCGGACCTTCGTAAACCTTGCCCACCTCGGGCTTCTGATCGAAGTACATCACGCGCTCTTTGGCCAGTTCCAGGGCTTCCTTGTTGGGAGCGAAGATGGAGACCTTGCCGGAGTCTTCGATGTCCACGTCGGCGCCGGTGTCGGCGGTTATCTGCTTGATGTTCTTGCCGCCGGGTCCGATGATCATGCGGATGACCTCGGGGTCCACTTGCACGATCGCGAGCTGCGGTGCGTAATCCGAGAGCTCGGGGCGCGGCTCGCCCAGGATCTTGGCCATCTCGCCCAGGATGTGGACGCGTGCGTCGCGGGCCTGAGCCAGGGCGCGAGACATGACCTCCGGCGGGATGCCGGCGATCTTGATGTCCATCTGGAAGGCTGTGATGCCTTCGGCCGTGCCGGCGATTTTGAAGTCCATGTCGCCGAGGGCGTCCTCGTCGCCGAGGATGTCCGTGAGCACGTAGTATTCATCACCTTCCTTGATCAGGCCCATGGCGATGCCGGCGACGGCCTTGGATACGGGCACGCCGGCGTCCATCAGCGCCATGGACGCGCCGCAGACCGTGGCCATGGAGGAGGAGCCGTTGGACTCCATGATCTCGGAGACGACCCGCATGGTGAAGGGGAAGTCCTCCGCAGCCGGAAGGATGGGCATGATGGCGCGTTCGGCCAGGTTGCCGTGGCCGATTTCCCGGCGGGAGACGCGAACCATCTTGACCTCGCCCACGCAGTAAGGCGGGAAGTTGTAGTGGAGCATGAAGCGCTTGTTCTCGTCGCCCATCAGAGTTTCCACGCGCTGCTCGTCGCGGCCGGAGCCGAGGGTGGCCACGCAGAGGGCCTTGGTCTCGCCGCGGGCGAAGAGCGCAGAGCCGTGGGTGCGGGGCAGCAGGCCCACGTCGGCCTTGATCGGACGCACGGTGGTCAGGTCGCGGCCGTCGATGCGCACGCCCTGTTCCTTGATGCGCTTGCGCACGAGCTTCTTTTCGAGGGCGCCGAGCAGGTCGGGCGCGTTCTTGAGGACCTCGGGCTTCTCGGCGAAGCGGGAG
Organism: Oceanidesulfovibrio sp.; assembly: GCA_048614715.1. Lineage (GTDB taxonomy): Bacteria > Desulfobacterota > Desulfovibrionia > Desulfovibrionales > Desulfovibrionaceae > Oceanidesulfovibrio. The sequence goes on along the minus strand of JBMCLC010000185.1, from coordinate 2,280 downwards.
TCTTCTTCCAGCGCGGCGAGGGTTTTCTTCTTCACGGCGCTACGCGCTTCCTTGCGAGCCATCTTCTCGGGGATGGTCACGGCCTTCAGCAGCTCTTCGGACGCGAGCTCCTCAATGGCGGCCACCAGGTCGGAATCGTCCTTGTGAGGTACGAACTCCATCTTCTCCTTGCCGGCTTTCTCGCGCAGCTGGTGCTGGGCCTGGAGCAGGGGCTGGAGTTCGGTCTTGCCGAATTCGAGGGCCTTGGACACCACCTCGTGGGGCACGAACTCCGCCGCGCCTTCGACCATGACAACGGCCTCCTCGGAGGCGGCCAGAACCATGTTCAGCGTGGATTTCTCGATCTGCTCGCTCAGCGGGTTCAGGATGAAATCGCCGTCCACGTAGGCCACACGGGCCGCGGCGATGGGCCCCATGAAGGGAATCTGGGAGAGGTGAAGCGCGGCCGACGCGCCGGTGACGGCGAGTACATCCGGATCGTTCTCCTGATCTGCGGAAAGCACGGTGGCAAGCACCTGGACTTCATCCCGGAAACCTTTGGGGAACAAAGGCCGGATGGGCCGGTCGATGAGGCGGGAGCAAAGCGTCTCGCGCTCGCTGGGCCGTCCCATCTCGCGACGGAAGAAGCTGCCGGGCACGCGTCCGGCAGCGTACATCTTCTCCTGGTAGTCCACCACGAGGGGGAAGAAGCTGATGTCGCGGTCCAGGGGTTGTGTGACCACGGTCACGAGGACCACGGTGCCGCCGCACTGTACCCAGACAGAGCCGTCGGCCTGGTTGGCGAGACGCCCTGTTTCCAGGATGATCTCTTTGCCGCCGGCGTTGACAGTCATACGGGTGGCGTCGAAATTGGAATGCATAAATACCTCGTGTGAGCCGCCCCGCCTTATCCCGCAATCTGGTTCTGGCCCGCCCGGTTGAAGACCGGATCAGCACCAGATTGCGCGAGGAGGCCAGGGCGCGCTGGTTCTTAACGCGGGCGAAGCCCGGGAACCGTCCCGAGCTTCGCCGACGCGTCGTTCGAAAAAAGCGCGCTACTTGCGCAGTTCGAGCCTCTGAATGAGGTCGCGGTAACGTTGTACGTCTTTCTTCTTGAGATAGTTCAAGAGCTTGCGACGCTGGCCGACCAGCTTCAGCAGACCCGTTCTGGAGTGGTAGTCCTTCTTGTGGGTCTTGAAGTGCTCGGTGAGGTAGGTAATGCGATGCGTGAGCAGCGCAACCTGGACCTCGGGAGAGCCGGTGTCGTCGTCTTTGGTCTTGTACTGCTCGATTACCTTAGCCTTATCTTCAGGGGTCATGACCACAGCAGTATCCTCCGTGTTTGCCTCTTGCGGGGCGTTCATGCCATCGGGCGCGCCTAGGACCGCCAGAGTCCGCGCAGCAGCGCCCACACCATCGCGCCGCCCCGTTCGGCCTTTTGCGCCAGGGCCAGGGCCTCTCCGTGCGGAGAAAGGAACATGATCCGACCCTGGTCGTCCGCTTCGTGCGCCTCGGCGCCGCATTCGAGCTGCGCGCCGTTCTTCACCAGCGCGGCTTCGCGCTCGGAGAGCGTGTGCCGCGGCCAGTGGGGAAGCGAACGGTCCAGGGGAAGGACCCGTCCGGCCAGGGCCTCCGGCTCGCCAAGGACGTCATCCAGCGAATGCGCCTCGGCAAGGTCGAAGGGGTGGCTGTGCTCCCGGGTGAGCGCCGTCATATGTGCGCCGCATCCAAGCCGTATCCCCAGGCTGTGGACCAGGGACCGGATATACGTGCCTGCGCCGCAGCGCACCCGGAAATCTATGCGGGGCAGGTCGATGGAAACGACCTCCGCCCCTGTAATTCGTATCTCTTTGCGCTTTTCCGGGACCTCTTTGCCTTCCCGGGAGAGCGCGTACAACGCCTTGCCCTTGTGCTTAGCCGCGGAGTAGGGCGGCACCATCTGGCTGGTTTCATCGAGCCATGCCAGCACCGCGGCGCGGGCCTCGGCCTCCGTGATGTGCGACCAGTCCGCGGTGGACACGACCTTGCCCTGCGAATCGTACGTGTCGGTGGCGGCTCCAAGCACCAAGGAACTCTTATACACCTTTTCCCCCTCGGTAAGATAGGGGGCAAGTTTGGTGGCCTGGCCCAGCAGCACCACGAGAACGCCGTCCGCCAGAGGATCCAGGGTGCCGGCGTGGCCGATCTTTTTTTGCCCGAGCGTGCGCTTGATGCGCTCCAGACACGCCGTGGACGTGGGGCCGGAAGGCTTGCCGAGCACGAGCACGCCGTCCTGCTGCCGCGGCTTTGCGCCTTTGTGGG
>JBMCLC010000184.1:0-4655 GCA_048614715.1 Oceanidesulfovibrio sp. | reverse complement strand
TCCAGGCCGCGGTCGAGCGCCACGAGAAAGCTCGCCTCCACCCGCTCCACCGTCACCTGGCCCGGCTTGCCGCCCTTGATCGGGCTCACATGCTTGCACAAGGCGCACATCACCCGCGCCTTGTCCGATTCCGCCTGCCAGCTTTTCAGGCCGGCCAGCATCGCGGCCTGCTCCAGGCTCGAGTCCGGCACGTCCTGAGCCGCATGGTCGCGCTTGAGCACGACGTGTGCGCCCGGACCATCCTCGGCGTGGAACCAGTAGTCGAAGGGGCTCGAATGTTTGGTGGCCAGGGCGTGGTTGGCTCGGGCGTTCTTGCCCCGCAGCACCAAAAAGCCGTCGTCCGTGCGGAAGCGGGCCACGCCCTGCACGGGGCCGCAGCCATGCCTGGCCGGTCCGTCCTTGCGCTTTGCGCCGCCCTGCTCCGGAATCCTGCCCGCGGCGAAATCACTCTCCTGCCGTTCCAGCTCCTCGCGCCGCGAAGCCAGCATGGACACGCCGCGGTCGCCCTTGGCCGCGCGTTTGAAAAGACGGTCCACGTTCTCGGCCACTGTCCGCGAGGGGTCCAGCGGGATGGTCACCGGGCCGTCCGGTCCTTCCAGGGTGACCTCTGCGAGTTTCTCGCGGGTGGGAAGTTCGTGCATTTTGGACTTGAGCAGCTCGGCGATCCCGCGCTGGCCGCGCATGGACTCCAGTCGCTCCTCCTCGGCGGCCATGGCCTTGCGCGCGCGTACGAACTTCTTGCGTTGCCATTTCTGCGCCTTGGCCTCGTCGCGGCCGGCCACACGCTCCAGGTGCGGTCCCAGCCGCAACGCCGCGAGACGCGCGGCCGCGTCCAGGGGATCATCGAACAGCGGTTCCTGTGACTCTTGCGCCTTGTCCCCCGTGCCGTACGGCTCCCAGACAAGGACTTCGCCCCCGCAGATGCGAAATGCTCCGCACTGGGGCACGGCCAGGGATTCGAGCAGCGCCTTCGCCGACTCCTGCGAATGCGCCAGCCGCCGTGCCAGCTCACGCCGCAGCGCCGGGGTGAAGCCTTCCTCGGCCAGACCCGCGGCCGGATCGTTCAACACGGCAAAGAGGTCCGGCTCCCATGCGGCCTCGGCATCCACCGTTTCCCACGCCGCGCCTGGACGGGACGGCTCCGGCAAGGACCCCACCACGCCGCAGCCCTCGCGCAGGTCGATGAGCAGGAAATCGAGCCCTCCAGCGGACTCTTCGTCCTCCTGGCCGGCGGCAAGGGGCGAAAGCCGCCACGCCAGACGGCGGCCGGGCCAGTCCCAATACGGTTCCAGCAGCCGGCGGCCGCGCAGCCTTTTGCGCAGCCACATGGCGCGAGCCGGCGCGTTCTTCGGGTTGGGCGGCTTATCCGCGGACAGGGCGAGGCTTGGCGCCTGGCGATCCGCGCGCAGAATGAGGTGCTTGCGGTCTCTGATATCCGGGTGACCGAGCGTTACGGTGGTGACGTCGGGCAGAGGCGCAAAGATGGTGTCCAGTCGCGCCCCCCGGCACAATGGACCGAGACGCCGCGCAAGACAGCGAAAAAAATGGGAATCCACAGGGGATACACCAAGGGCGCGCTCAACGGAACGCGGAGCGCGCGAAGAATTGGTTGAGCCTGGTCCCGCTGGGGGCCAGATGCCTGTCAGCTAGTCGCCCCGGACGCTTTCCTCTTCTTCCTGCTTGCTCTTGCACTCGATGCAGAGCTTGGTGACGGGCCTGGCTTTGAGCCTGGCGATGGAGATGTCCTCGCCGCACTCGTCGCACGTGCCGAAGCTGCCGTCTTCAATGCGGTTGAGCGCGCTCTGGATCTTCTTGATGAGCATGCGTTCACGGTCGCGCAGGCGCAAGGTGAACGCACGGTCGGACTCCATGGTCGCGCGGTCCGCCGGATCGGCATAGACCTCCACGGCGTCGTTCATATCCTCGATGGTCGCTTCGCCCTTTTCAAGAGCCTCAGCGAGCATGTTTTCGAGGAGCTCGCGGAAATAATCGATATCCTTCTGATCCATAAAAGCTCCTTATCGTTCCCTCTCGAAAAAATTGACGTTTTGAACAAAAGACGCCTTAATGGGGAACGCACCGACAATTACCCGAGTCGGTGTAAATAAATTCCGCTTGCTAGCACACCCAAACCGTTTCGTAAAGGGTTTCTTACTTCGTCCCGGGAGTTTGCGCCATCCGGCTTGCAAGACATGACCGGACCCCGTAATCTCCCCTTCGCCGTGCTCCATTCACCATATTCCTTCCATACGAGCGAGCCATGCATCAACCAGACCAGCGGACAATCCTGCAATCCATAGCTGCGGACGTGCGCGCATCGTCCTGTTCGCACGCCGACGCGGAACCGACGCAGGTCGCTTCCGGCAGCCACCTGCTTGCCGTGCACCAGAAAGGCCGCCTCGGCCTTGCCTCCAGGCTGCACGGGGCATCGGACAGCATGGACCTTTTGGGCGAAAGAGCGGCCCCGCGCGCCCTGCCATCCTTGAGCGAACTCGCGGACTCATTGCCGGACCACGCCGTGCCCGATGCGCCCTCGCTGGCGCCGAGCCTGGCCCTGGCCGCTGCCAACGCGCTGCTGCCCGTGCCGGACTCCGCCAGCCCGCTCAAAGGCCAGGACCTTCTGCTGGAACACGGGGCCGGCAAGAACGCCGTGGTCATCGGCCATTTTCCGTTCGTGTCCAAAATCGCCAAGGAGTTCAACTCGTTCCATGTACTGGAGCTGCACCCCCGACCCGGAGACCTTCCGGCGACAGCGGCCAGGGACGTGCTTCCCGGGGCCGGCGTGGTCGCCGCCACCGGCACCACCCTGCTCAACGGCACGCTCGCCAATATCCTGGCGCTCTGTCCGAACGCCTTCGTGCTGCTCCTGGGGCCGTCCACACCCTTCGCGCACAGCCTGTTCCGGGTCGGGGTCGACGCCATCGCCGGCAATGCCATCACAGACCCGGACGCCGTCATCGCCGGCGTCTCTGCCGGCCTGCCCTACCGCAAGCTCAATGGGGTGGAGTCCCTCATATGGCTGGCCTCGGATATCTGATTCATGCGGTAAGAACCACCCGCAACCGGACGGCACGGCTGGTCCTTCTGGCCGGCGTCATCGAGGTCCTCGTGGGTCGTGCTGGAACTCGTCTACCCCGTCACCATTCCGCTGTTCACCATTCCGCGGCCGACCCGGATCGTCCTGCCCCTGCTGATCGCGGAAGCCGCGCTATTCATCGTGGCCGCCCTGCTCGTTCTGAACCAGCGCAAACCAGTCCACGAAGCCAGCGGATAAAGCCCGAAGTATTACCTGACCGCGCCGGTAAATTCGCCGCCACCACTAAAAAGCCCACAAACCATATGGTTCACGGGCTTTTTCAATTCTGGGATCCTGGAGAGCGGAGCTCCTTGGAAGGCCGGTGTTATTCTTCAATACATAATGCAGCTTACTTGCCAAACGGGCACTTGGGGAAGGTGCAGGACTTGCACGTGAGGCAGAAGCCGCCGGAAGCGAGGCGGGCCATGTCCTTTCGGGTAAAGGGCACGTCCGCCAACACCTGGGGCAGCACCACGTCCAGGCTCGTGGTCTTGTAGAACAGTGCGCAGGCCGGCACGCCCACCACGGGCACGCCGCCCAGCCGGCCGAGCATGAGCATGGCCCCGGGCAACATGGGCGCGCCGAACAAGGTGTCTGTCAGGCCGGCGTCCTCCATGCCCTTGCGCGTCACGTCGTCCGGGTCTACGGAAAGCCCGGCCGTGGTGAGGATCAGGTTTGCGCCTTCGTCCTCCACGAGTTCGCGGGCCGCCTGGGCGATGGCGGCGCGGTCGTCCGGGGCGATGCGCACGCCGGCCACGCTGCTGCCCAAGGCCTCCAGCTTGCCCGTGAGGATGGGCGCGAAGCGGTCCTCGATAAGACCCTGGAACACTTCGGTTCCGGTCACGAGAATGCCGGCGCGGCGCGGCTTGAGCGGTTTGACATCGAAAATCGGCTCATCGCCGACCACGGCCAGTGCGCGGTCCAGATGCTCCCTGCGCAGATAAAGCGGCAGCGCGCGCAGGCCGGCGAATGGCTTGGCTCCTTCGATGAGCAGTCCGCCCTGCCGCGCGGCGCACATCACGTCCGGCACGCAGTTGAAGGATTCGAGGCGGTCGCGGTCGTAGACGAGCACGCCGTCCATGACCGCGCGCAGCGTGACCTTACCCTCGTGCGGCTCATCGTCGAAGGCCACGTTCTCGCCGGCCAGGACGCGGGCCATGGCCAGGGCGGCCTCGTTCTCGTGCACCTGTCCGGCGGACGCCATGGCTGCGTCTCGCTCGGCATCTCCTGCCACGTACACGGTGTTGCGGCCCATCTGCTGCAACCGGCACACGTCGCCGGCCGTGATGGTCTGGCCGGCGGCCACTGCCACGCCTTTGGAAACGCCGGGAACCACGCGGGTCATGTCGTGCAGGGCTGTTCGGCCCACGGCCTCCGCCACGGGCACGGCTTCCGGCCCCACGGGCGCGGGAGCCGTCGTGTCCAGACATTTGGACTCACGGATCCTGGTATCCTCCCTGGGACGTACTGGATGCTCTCCCTGGCAGCCGCGGCAGAGCGGACCGTCCGAGACCGGAAACGCCTCGCCGCAGGCCGGACACAAACCGATGGTGCCCATGGACCCCTTGCCCAGAAAGCG
>JBMCLC010000183.1:0-4659 GCA_048614715.1 Oceanidesulfovibrio sp. | reverse complement strand
CCATGCCCCAGACCACCGACGCCCCCTGGATCGTCTACCTCCTAGAATGCGCCGACGGCACCCTGTACTGCGGCGTGACCACGAACATGGAGCGCCGGCTCGCCGAACACAACGGCGAGGCGCCCGGCGGAGCCAGGTATACCCGCGCCCGGCGTCCCGTGCGCGTGGCCGCGTGCGCCGCCTGCCCGGACCGCAGCGCGGCCTGCAAGCTCGAAGCGCAGATCAAGCGCCTGCCGCGGACTGAAAAACTCTCGCATCTTTGCATGGTCCACGCTTCGTGACACGGCCGCGTCTTCTCCCCGTTGTTGATTGATCCTCCAGCCCTTGCACTGCCGCTTCTCCAGGAGTACACCACCATGCTTGCCCGCAACGGCAGCATTGGCAACTTCCAGCCTACGAACGCTCCATGTCCACGCCGAAACGCCCCGCAACAACAGCCGTCACCAATGCCGTGGCCTCCGAAGAGTCCGCGCCGCTTCTTGTGTACGCCAAGCTCGTGGGCTCGGTCACGCTCTGGGGCGGCACGTGGATAGCCGGTCGGTATCTCGCGCAACACATCCCGCCATTTCCGGCCGCGTTCATCCGATTCGCCATCGCCTCCATCTTCTTGCTCTGGCTCACCAAACGCGTGGAAGGCAAACTGCCCGGACTGAACCGCTCCAACTGGCTCCAGCTCGTGCTCCTGGGGCTGACCGGCGTGTTCGCATACAACGCTTTCTTCTTCACCGGGTTGCAAACCACCACCGCGAGCCGCGCCGCGCTCATCGTGGCCGCCATCCCGGCGGTGCTCTCGGTCTTCTCGGCCATCGTGCTCAAGGAACCATTCCCGCCGCGCAAAATCGCCGGGGTTCTCCTCTCCTTCCTCGGCGTGGCGCTCATCGTGAGCGACGGCGCCCCCCTGGCCCTGCTGGACCAGGGCCTCTCCAAGGGCGACCTCGCCATCTTCGGCTGCGTGGCTAGCTGGTCCGCCTACACCCTGGCCGGCCGCCGCGCCATGACGCGCTTTTCCCCGCATACTTCCGTCACCTGGTCCTGCGTGCTCGGCTCGCTCTTTCTGCTCTTCCCGGCCCTGGCCCACGATCTGCCGGCGCACCTGACCCGCGCCGGCTGGCTCGACTGGCTCTGCTTCATCTTCCTCGGCGTGTTCGCCACCGGCATCGCCTTCTCCTGGTACTATGAAGGGGTGAAAGCCGTGGGGCCATCCCGCGCCGGGGTGTTCATCAACCTCGTGCCGGTCACCGCCGTGATTCTCGGCTTCTTCATCCTGGGCGAACCCCTCTCCCACTCCCTCGTGGCCGGCGGCGCCCTGGTCATATCCGGCGTCTGGCTCACCAACCGTCCCGTGAAAAAGAAGCACTGCTGATTTCGAGCCCGGGTACCGCTGCTCCTCGAACTACTCGCCAGGAGCCCCTGGTTCCTGGACCCTCTTCCGGCTTCTTGCTTCAATACGTCGCACTGGGTATGGTGTATTCTCGGATATCCTGACCAACCAGACCCTTGAGGAGACTTCATGGACCATCAGACCATGCAGCAGACATTCGAGGCCTTTTTCGAGAAATACAAGAAGACCGAGGGCGATGAGTCGTCCTGGTCCGCGCACTGGACCGAATACATGGCGTCCGGCAGCGACGTGATGATCAACCTCACCAAATGCCCGGCCGGCACCATCTTCAAGGTCTTCAAGAACGGAAAGAAGCTCGGCGAGATCACCGGCTGGGACGCCTTTTTCGATGAAATAGGCCCCCTCGTCGGCGACGACTGGGACGCTGAGACATTCTTCGAATCCATGCAGTCCATGACGTAGGAGGAATCGCCTCCTGCGGCCAGGAGATCACTGAACCTCTGGACCCCTGATCCGGGTCCGGGGAGCCAGGCTCCCCTGGCAGTAGCCGTGGAGGACAGCGTCCTCCGTTGCCCGACCCTGCATACAACAAGGCCCCGCTCCTTTTCGGAACGGGGCCTTCGTGCATGTGGAGGATGCGGTTGTTTTACGCCGCGGTGCCGAGGATGGCCTTGAGGTCTTCCTCGGGCGTGGTGATGGGCTTGATGTCGTAGTTTTCCACGAGGCAGTTCAGCACGTTGGGTGTCAGGAATGCGGGCAGGCTCGGTCCGAGGCGGATGTCCTTGATGCCCAGGGCGAGCAAAGTGAGCAGGATGGCCACGGCCTTTTGCTCGTACCAGGACAGCACCATGGACAGCGGCAGGTCATTGACCGGCGTGTCGAACGCCTTGGACAGCGCCAGGGCTATCTGGATGGCGGAGTAGGCGTCGTTGCACTGGCCCACGTCCAGAAGGCGCGGGATGCCGCCGATGTCGCCGAGCTGCTTGTCGAAGAACCGGAACTTGCCGCAGGCCAGGGTGAGCACCACGGTGTCCTTGGGCGTCTTTTCAACGAACTCGGTGTAGTAGTTGCGGCCGGGCTTGGCGCCGTCGCAGCCCCCCACGAGGAAGAAGTGCTTGATGTCGCCGTTCTTGACAGCTTCCACGACCTTGTCGGCCACGCCCATCACGGCGTTGTGGCCGAAACCCACCAGGACTGAGCCCTTGTCCTCGTCATCGGTCCAGCCTTCCATTTGCAGGGCCTTTTCGATGACCGGGGAGAAGTCCTTCCAGCCGTTGGCGTCGTGCTCGATGTGCGGAACGCCCGGCCAGCCCACAAGGCCGGTGTTGAAGATGCGATCTTCATAGACCTGCTGCGGCCGCTGCAGGCAGTTGGTAGTCATGAGGATGGGACCGGGGAATTCCTTGAACTCTTTCTGCTGGTTCTGCCAGGCGGTTCCGAAGTGGCCGTAGAAGTGGGGGTGCTTTTTGAGCTCCGGGTAGCCGTGGGTTGGAATCATCTCGCCGTGGGTGTAAATGTCGATGCCTTTGCCCGCGGTCTGCTGCAGGAGCATGTCGAGATCCTTGAGGTCGTGTCCGGAGACAAGGATGCACTTGTTCTTGCGGTGTCCCAGAGGCACCTCGGTGGGCGTTGGGTGGCCGTAGGTCCCCGTGTTCGCTTCATCAAGGAGCTTCATGGTTCGCAGGTTCACCTGCCCGCATTCGAGGACGAGTCCGACCCAGTCCTCCAGAGAGCGTTCGACACCGTCGTAGCCGGCGCTCAGGGCTTTCTCGAAAAAGGCGTATATCTCGGGATCGCGCTTGCCGAGGATCTGCGCATGGTCTGCGTAGGCGGCGATACCCTTGAGCCCGAAAAGCAGGGTGTGCATGAGGGAGGCGATGTCCGGATTGTCCGTGGGGTAGTTGAGGAGTCCCTTGTCCTGCGCCTGCTCCAGGAGTCCGGCTTCATCCTGGGCCGGAGTCCAGGTTGCCGGTCCTTCCGGCAGATTAAGGGAGTGGCCGGCATTCTCGATCTGGCTGCGCAGTTCATCGCGGTAGCGCACGATCTGATGGATCATGCTGACGAAGTACTTGTCGTCGAAATTCACGTTGGTCAGGGTGGAGAAGAGGCTCTCCGCCATGTATGCGTCCACGTTTTCGTTCGTGTTGCCGGTCTCGCGTCCGCGCTTGGCCACAAGGGCGAGTCCGCGCATGGCGTAGGCGGTCAGGTCCTGGAGGTCGGCGACCTCGGGCTGTTTGCCGCACACGCCGATCTTGGTGCATCCTTCGCCCTTCGCCGCTTGTTCGCATTGATAACAAAACATGTGTTGAGCTCCTTGGCTTTTATGTTGCCTGATTCGTAAATCCGATCGATGGCTCCCTTGTACTCGTGCCCGGAGAAAGGAACCTTGACGTAGATCAATTATCATACCCCTCTCGTGTTTTTTTCGTAGGTTGGAAATCGGTGAGGGCCTCATGTCCTGCTCTTTTGGAAGTCGCGTTGGTTCGAAACTCCAGTGCGAAGAATTGCCCGACAAAACTGGACAAGACGATGGGCATGGTTTATTAGGATAATTGGATGATTCGCTACGCTTTGCCCGTTTTCGCCCGGCGCGCTGCGAGCCATCCCGCTTGCCGCTCACGCGGACGGCGGCGGTAAGGATTCGGTTGGGTATTGTCGGTGTTCACGGTATTTCGGGTGACTCCGCCCCGACTTGCATTTTGCCACTTTCAGCTTTTTTTTCAGAAGGAATCACCGGAATGTCGAAGAACATCTATGTGGGCAATCTACCTTGGAGCACCTCCGAAGAGGAAATTCGCGACGCGTTTTCCCAATTTGGAGAGGTAACCCGAGTAAGCCTGGTCAACGACCATGAAACCGGACGCTTCCGCGGATTCGGCTTCGTGGAGATGGACTCCGGCGGAGATGAAGCTATCACCGCTCTCGACGGCAGCGATTTCGGCGGCCGCACCCTGAAAGTCAACGAAGCTCGTCCGCGTCAGCCGCGCCCGAAGCGCTGGTAACGCGCTTTACGTAAACAAAGACGCCCCCACCATTCGTCACATAAAAAGCCCGCCCCGCTTTTTCATGTGGGGCGGGCTTTTTCATACCATGCCCAAGGAGGAAGCCTATGGCTAAAGAAGAAGGAATCTCTCTCAACGGAGTTGTCGAAGAGGCGTTGCCGAACGCCATGTTCCGCTGCACGCTCGAGAACGGACACGTGGTGCTCGCGGACGTTTCCGGAAAAATGCGTAAATACCGCATCCGTGTCATGCCCGGCGACAACGTCGTCATCGAGGTGAGCCCCTACGACCTCACCCGGGGCAGAATCACCTACC
>JBMCLC010000182.1:0-4675 GCA_048614715.1 Oceanidesulfovibrio sp. | reverse complement strand
CGACCGGCTGGGCTAACCCGCCGTTTGCGACATACGGAGATTTTCCAATGACGATCATAGAAGACTACGGAACGTTCGAGACCGCCTGGTGCCCGGGTTGCGGCAACTTCAAGATACTGGAGGCCGTGAAGAAAGCTCTTGCGGCCATGGACCTGCCGCCGCACAAGGTGGCCTATTTCTCCGGCATCGGCCAGGCCGCCAAGCTGCCGCACTACCTGAAGTGCAACACCTTCAACGGCCTGCACGGGCGGGGAGTGCCCCCGGCCCAGGCCGCCAAGCTGGTGAATCCGAACCTGGCCGTGTTCTGCCACTCCGGCGACGGCTGCAACTACGGCGAGGGGGGCAACCATTTTCTCGCCGCGCTGCGGCGCAACGTGGACATGGTGCTGGTGGCCCACGACAACCAGATATACGGACTGACCAAGGGCCAGGCGAGCCCCACCACGGACGAGGAGCACGTGACCAAGGCCCAGCCCTGGGGCGTGAAGAGCGCCAAGTTCCGGCCCCTGGCCGTGGCCATCGCCCTGCGCGCCAACTTCGTGGCCCGGGGCTTTGCCGGCAACGTGGACCAGCTCGCCGACCTCATCCGCCAGGCGCACGAGACGCCGGGCTTCGCCCTGGTGGACGTGCTTCAGCCGTGCGTCACATTCAACAAGGTGAATACCTTCAAATGGTACAGCGAGCGGGTGTACGAGCTGGGCGACGAGCACGACCCCACGGATTTCGACGCAGCCATGAGGAAGGCCGAGGAATGGGGCGACCACATTCCCACGGGCGTGATCTATCGAAACGAACGCCCCAACCTGTGCGAAGCCCTGGTGACCTGCGGCGGCGAGCTCGTCAACATGCCGGCCGACCGCGGCCAGATCCGCAATGTGATGATGCAGTACGCCTGATAGCGGTTGCAATGCGACGTGCCAAACGGCTCCTCCCGTGTCTGTGGGGAGCCGTTTTTTAGTGGCTGGATTCGCGCATGCGCGCGGATGTTGCGGCGTATGTGAAAAGGCGTATGCTGGAGACGGGGAATAACTGGAAACCACACAATACCGAGAGGCGCCATGTCGAAATTCGCACTCTTTCCGTTCCGCGGCGAGCCTTTGTGCTTCATCCACGTGCTGCTCAACGCCCTGAACATGGCGGAACGCGGCCACGAGGCTGTCATCGTGCTGGAGGGGGAATCCTGCAGCCTGGTTGGGGAAATGGCCAAGGAAAACCATCAACTGCACACGCTCTACGCCAGGGCCAAGGACAAGGGGCTCATCGCCGGTGCTTGCAAGGCGTGCTCCACCAAGCTCGGCGCCGCGGATGCGGTTCGCGCCGAGGGACTGGAGCTCATCGAGGGCATGCACGGCCATCCCTCCATGGCCGAGTACGCGGAGTGGGGCTTTACGGTCATTACGTTCTGACGCCGACACGCGCGACGAGCAGTCCCTGCTGCCGCGTATTCCATGTCCATGCGGGTGTGGATGAAGCAGCAGCGCCTCCTGCGGATCAATACACCGGCTTGGCGCCGGTCACTTCTATGGTCGCCCCGGCAATGTAGCTTGCCGCGTCGGAGGCCAGGAACGCGATGACCTCCGCCATCTCTTCAGGCTCCGCAATCCTTCCGAGGGGAACGGTTTCGTTCAGTTGTTCCATGGTTTTTTCCGGATCGAGGCCGCGTTGTGCAAAGCCGGTTTTCAGCATGGGGGTGTTCACTTCGTTGGGGCAGACGGCGTTGATCCGGATATTGTCCCGGGCATGATCCCTTCCCAGGCTTTTGGTCATGGCGGCCACAGCCCCTTTGCTCGTGCAATAGGCCACGTGGCCGGGGCCTGGATAGATTCCCCATGTCGAGGCGGTATTGACGATGGCGCCACCGCCCTGTTCCTTCATGCGGGCAATGGCCGCGCGGCATAGATAAAAACAAGCGGTCAGATTGATATCCAACGCTGAAAACCACATGGCATCCGTGGTCTCGAGGATGTTTCCCCTGGGAATCACCCCTGCGTTGTTAATGAGGATGTCGATGGCCCCAAATGTATCCCCAGTGTGCCCGACCAGATGCTCGCAATAGACATCGAACTCACGGCCGGGTTCCGCCAGCAGGCCTTGCGGGAACTACTCGCCGTGCTCGCCGACTGCTGATACTGCCGCAGGTAGCCGCCACGCGGGTCTGCATCGTCCTGGGGTTGTAGTGGAGAAACGGCGTATGAGAGCAGGGCTTGACGGCGTCGGATGTTGCCGCTTGTGGAAAACGTATCGGGCGGGGTCGGTTGTTTTTGGGCGAGCACAAAAGGAATACACCCGGATATGCGCGGACCGCGCTACGCGGCGGTGTCCTTTCAAGGTTGCACAACTCTTTACAAGTGGACAGTTGCACGGGATCTTCGTTGCGAAGTCGAGTTTTATGTCGTCAAGTAGTATCCAGTATACTGCGACGACGGTGCAACCGCACTGCGACAGACGTCTGCGTAGGACCTTATGCGCTCCAGGGTGTATTCCAAGGGGCACTCAGCTGCCCGCTATGGGAATTGGAATTAACGGAAACTACCCTCCGTTGCAGTGAAAAAGGCTCTGCTGAGGACCTTCCTCCAGCATTGATTTCAGAATACTTCTTCGGAACCATCCTGTAAAGAGTCTGCAACAGAAATAATGAGCCCCGGAAATCTCATCACCATCAAGGGGTTATCCACAGGGGCCGAGTCTGTGTCTTATGCGGAATGTGTAAAACTCTTAGTTTTCGAACGGTTATTCGTGTCGACAAAGCATAACTTTTTTCTCAAATAAAACTAGTGTGTTGCAAAATAATATCGAGACATGGGCGCCGCCCAAAAGCACGCACTCGACAGTGACAGGTCTTTGTTACACACTGCAGCCATGAAGGACCGATACGTTTTCGGCATCTCGGAGTCCGGCGGCTCCTACCTCGTTCGTCTCGTGGTCCCGCGGTTTTCTGCGCGGGTCGTGGGGGCGGAGGACTACCCCGCGGATGATTGCCCCCGGGGCAGCCGCTACATCATGCGATCCGGAGAGATGTTCTGCGATTTCGACTGGCTGGACCCAAAACCGGGCGAGGAGCTCCGGCAATCCATTCTCGCCGAGGCCGAGGACGCCTGGATGTTCTTTGCCTCGGTCTACCGTTCCTGATTTCGTGGATATCCCTGCAGGTCGTCATGGGCGGGGCATGCGTGGCAGTGCAGTTCTTCCCCCGCATGCCTTGGCCAAAGACATGTCAGCCTGTTTTGCGGGGGGCGACTCGTCTGCCTGGAAAATATGTCCCAGCAGCGTTGTGGAAGAAGTCGCGAGAGGGAAAACCCTTTAAAAAAAGTTCCCTTCCCGCATCGTCAATCCACCATCCGGATAATCGGGATGAGGTCATCGGGCAGTTTCTCGCAGTCCTCGCGTTCCTTTATCCAGGCATGGGCGGCGCGTGCGTCCTCCACCAAGCGCTCCAGGTCGAGCCCCAGGCAGGACGGCAGGTACGGCTCCACGTAGTCCGCGCCCTTGCGCAGCAGGGAGAGACAGCCTTTGCGGTTGGCGCGCTGGTTGTGGTGCAGGCCGCCGGCTATCATGATGAGCCCCTTGTACAATGCGCGGATAGGGCCGCGTTCCAGCAGCCAGACTGTCTCAAGCACGTCGTGGGTTTCGTAGAATTCGCGCTTGTTGAAGTGCTCGACGCCGTGGAGCACGGCTTCCGGCGGTGTTTCGTTGCAGTGGGAGCGTATATCGTCCATTGTTAGAGCCCCATGTCCTCGTTGACGAGGACGACCTTGATGCGCTCCTTCGGGAAGGATTTTTCGGTGATCGTCCAGCTGTTGCAGATGCGTTGCGGGCTGTTGCAGTCCTCGCAGAAGCCGGTCTTCACGCAGGGCGTCTTCATGTCCAGGCGCATGGCGTTGGGCGGTGCGGCGCGGTCCTTCACGCGGAAGAGGGCGTCCTCGATGTCGGCCACCAGCTTATTGCGGCCGGCAATGACGATGACGTGCTTCGGCCCGAATGTGAGTGCGCCCACGCGATTGCCTATCATGTCCAGATTCACGAGCTTGCCCGTCTGGGTCAGGGCGTTGGTGCCGGTGAAGTAGCAGTCCACGAGCAGGGCCTGGCGCCGCCGTTCGATCTTGTCTTCAAAGGAAAGGGACGGATCAGAGGTGTCGATGCACTCGTACTGGGGATCGGTCTTCACGGCGTCCAGCACGCCGGTCCTGGTCACGGAGGTGGAGCCGCCCCAGGACAAGGTTCTGGCGCCGGTGGCTGGCAGCAACTCCTGGAGTACGATGTGGCCTGCTTCCTCGGCCGTTTCGGCGCGGTGCACCAGGAATTTGTTTTTAGTCAATGCCTTCTCGCAGTCGTCCAGCCGCAACATCCAATAATTGTTCTCGTAATTATCCATTACAGCTCCTATTTGGGATGAAATTTTGCATAATCAGACATCCATGTGTACAGCGTCCGCCAGGCAAATTCAAAGGGGAATCCCATCGCGGCGGCGTGTTGAGCCGCAGGCTTTCCAGGGTTATGCACAGCGGGCGAACGCGGAGCCTCTCCGCTTGTCCCCTAATTTCCATTTTGTCTTGAATGGAGCGGCGTGCTAGAATGCGCCGTTGTCACAATGGAAGGATAAATAAAACCAAGGGATTGGCATGATACGTATTATCAGGTCGTGCACCGAGTGTCCATTCTGTTCATTCCAGGAAAA
>JBMCLC010000181.1:0-4682 GCA_048614715.1 Oceanidesulfovibrio sp. | reverse complement strand
AATATCCTGTGCGTTTCCTCGGACCATTTGAGCCGGTTCCTGCGCATGTCCATGCGCCAGTTGCCCACACGGGCCACCTGCTGGGCCCGCTTCAGGTCCCGACGGCTCTCGCGCAGGGCGCGTTCGGCCCTCTTGCGCTCGGTGATGTCCAGACCGTAGATGTTCACGTACCCCTGAGACTGCATGGGAGCCAGGGCAATGGTGTAGACTCTGTCGGCGATTTCCACCTCGAACTCCTGCACCTCGCCCTCATCCATGGCTGCGCGGACATCCTCCAAGGGGCCGGCCGGCAGCACCCCGCCCGCCTGAATGCCCCAATGGTCCAGCAGAAACGCGCTGGCCTGGTTCGCATACAGCAGCGTGCCGTCCATGTTGAGGCGCAGCACGGGGTTCGGGTTCTCCTCGGGAAACTTGGCCAGGCTCTCGACCTGTTTCTCGGCGCGCTTGCGCAGCAGAGCCTCCACAACCGCCACGGCCAGCGTCTCCACGGCCTCGGCGTCCTCCTCGGTGTAGCCGCCGGGCTTGTTGCCCAGGCCGATCATGCCGAGTGTCGTCTCGCCCTGCTTGAGCGGCACGCCCAGGAACGACTCGAGCTTCGGATGGCCCCCCGGAGCGCCGGTGCTCTCCGGATGCTCCGCAGGACTGTTGCTGACAAGCGACGCTCCCGAAGTGAGCACCGATCCGTAAAGACCATGAATGGGCAGTTTTCCGGGAAGGATGGACGATTTTGAAGAGTCCTGCGCGGGCATGTCGCAGACTTCCCAGCCCGAATCGCTGATGGCGATGTTGTGCAGGGTGCTGTCGTCGCCGATCTCGGCCAAAAAACCGATGCCGCTGCCGGTGAGAGCCTCCGCAACAGACAGGCACGCCACGCCCAGCTCCTCCTCGGTCTCGCACGTAAGCGAGTCCCAGAAAATCCGGCCGAGCCCCTCCAGAATCGCGTTCTTGCGCAGCAGGCTTCGCTCCATGTTCTTGCGGTCGCTGATATCGTTGAGCACGGTGAGCAGGCAGCGCACGCCGTCAATCTCCACGGTGTCCGCGGACACAAGGGCTGTGCGCACCTCGCCGGCGCGATTGCGCAACCGGGCCTCGAAGTTACGCGTCATCCCCTGCTTTGCTACCAGCGCACGGAACGCCTCGCGTTCATCGGGCTCGGCCCATACCTGCAGTTCCACGGTGGTTCGGCCCACGAGCTCTTCCCGCGAATAGCCGAAAAAGCGCAGGTACGCCTCGTTGGAATCCAGATGCCGGCCGTCCTCCCAGGCCAGCAGCGCCACGCCGTCCGGGTTGGCCTGAAAGAACCTGCGGAACTTGTTCTCGCTCTCGCGAAGCTGCTGCTGCGCCTTCTTCGCGGGTGTGAGGTCCACGGCGATGCTCACGTGGATATTGGGCTCCGACTCGATGGACGCTGCGCCCCCCAAAAAAGGCGTGCGGCCGCCATCCGGCCGGAGGAAAGCTTTCTCGTGGCCCATGGAGCGGCCATCGCGCTCCAGCTCCTCCAGGTTAACGATGTTCGTCTCCTGAAACTCCGGCGCGATGCTTTCCTTCCAGTTGATGCGGCCGGCCTCGAAATCCTCCCGCGTGTAGCCCATCATGCGCAGCATTTCATCGTTCACGTAGGTTATCTCGCCTGCGGAGTCGCCAAACCCCACGCCCACGAGGTTCGAATCCGCCAGGCTCCGGAACACGGCCTCGCTGCGCCGCAGGGCCTGCTCGCTCCGCTTTTTTTCCGTGATGTCGTGCACGATGGAGAACAGCAGC
Source organism: Oceanidesulfovibrio sp. (assembly GCA_048614715.1). Classification (GTDB taxonomy): domain Bacteria; phylum Desulfobacterota; class Desulfovibrionia; order Desulfovibrionales; family Desulfovibrionaceae; genus Oceanidesulfovibrio. The sequence goes on along the minus strand of JBMCLC010000181.1, from coordinate 2,921 downwards.
CGCCGCCCCCGGATGCATACGGGCCCGGAAAAGATCTCCACCTCCCGCAACTCGCCCGACGCCAGACGATGGGTGAATTCGAAACGATTTTGCGAGAACGACAACGCCTCATTCACGTTGCACCGGATATCCTCCTCGGCCGCGATGTTGAGTTCGCCGATCCTCATGCCCTCCAGCGATTCGCGGTCATACCCGTAGAACGCGGCGGCAGCCGCGTTTGCCTCCACGATCTCTTTCGTCTCAGGATCTACGAGCAGCATCGCGCTATGATCGTTCAGGAACAGGCCGCGGTACATCTCTTCCCGCTCGCGCTTGGCCTGCCTGGTCCGCTCGCGCTCGGTAAGGTCGCGCACCACGGCCAGCATGGCGTCCTGTTCCGCGTAAAAAACCATCTTCGCGCGCACCTCCACGGGAATGTGCGTCCCGTCCTTGCGGCGATGCCTGGTCTCGAAAGTCAATTCCCCATCGCGCTTGATGGTCTCTATTCGCTCTCGGATGTTCCTGGCTTGCTCTTGCGAGTCGATATCCCAGGGCGACATGTGCAGCAGCTCGTCCTTGGTGTAGCCGAGCTGCTCATAGGCCTTGCGGTTGGCGTCGAAGATATGTCCGTCTAAGTCGAACACGTAGATGGCGTCGGCCGCGTTCTCGAACAGGGCCCGAAACTTCTGCTCGCTCCGGAGCAATTCCATTTCCGTGCGAATGCGGTGCGACATGGCGCGAGATATGTGGGACGCGCCGACCACGTTCCCGGCGCCGTCGCATATGGGGGAGTAGCGTGTTTCGTACCAGCGCTCGTGGTCCGGGTCGTCCTGGAACTGTTGCTCGGTATGCGCCTCGCCGTTCAGCGCCCGCCGCCAGCAGCCCACAACGAAATCCCGCGCGTCGGGCATGTGGGCCAGCGCTTTTTCCAGGCTGTCGCCCACCTCGATGCGCACGCCGAAGTGGTGGAAAAAGCTGTCTTGGTAGAACCTGTTGAACACCAGGAATCGCAGTTCGCTATCCACGGCCGCGATGAGATCCGACGTTCCTTCCATGATCCCGGAAATCGCGTTCACGGCCGCCCGCAAAATGGTGTTCTTCCGTTTTTCGGTGTCAGGTGTGGTAGCTTCGGTCATTGCATAGTGTCTCTTAACGCATGGCGTGGAGAATACTGTTTCCTGAGTAGCGCATATCGCATCCTGCCACAACAAGGGCGCACCAATTCCCCCGCGCGCTCGTAGGACAATTCGTGTTGACTGATGCGCCCGCATCTCTCCCATGTATGGAGCGCGCATTGATGCGCACCGTGAACAATTGAAGGCGGGTATATTGCGGGGATTGCGCCTTGGACTGCGCCCGTGACGCATTCGATCAGGACCGCCTGGTGGGCAGCAGTGAGGCCAACCCCGCGCCCATGAGGGTGAGGATGGCAGACAGCGCATAGGCCATGGTGAAGGAGCCCGTGACCTCCCCCAGGGCTCCGGCCCCCGTGGGGCCGACCACCTGGCCCACGGCGAAGAAGAAGGTGATGAAGGAGAAGCCGAGGGCTGTGCGCGCCGGTCCCAGCCTGTCCGCCACCGTGGCCGTCATGATGGTGGGTATGGACCACGCCGCCAGCCCGAACAGGACCACCGAGCCGTACAGCGAAAGGTACACGGAAACGAGACCCGCCGAATGCAACTGGCCGTGGAACCCGGCCAGCAGATAGGCGCAGGTCTGCACCGAGAACGCCGCCATCAGCCCGGCGCGGCGGCCCAGGGAATCCGAGATTCTGCCGAACAGCGGTCCGGAGAACAGGCTGAAGAAACCGACCCAGGACCAGAACCGCCCCGCTGCTTCCTCGCCCAGGCCGAGCTCGTCCACCAGCGTGGTCACGAAAAACGTGCCGTAGATGATGTATGTCGTGCCGAAGAGAGAATAAATGGCCCCGAGATGCACGAGAAACCGCTTCTCCTCCTGGCTCAGGGCCAGGGCTGCGGGACGAGGCGGCGTGGCTGCCGGCCCTTTGCCCCCATTGCCGAACATGGTCAGCCCCTTGTCCTCTGGCGAGTTGCGCAGCAGCGCGCCGGCAGCCAGGCAGATGCCGAGCGCCAACCCGCCGAGCACGATCCAACCCCAGCGCCAGCCGCCCGTGTCAAACGACGTGACCACCGCCGGCACCAGTATGCCGGAAAGGATGATGCCCGCGCCATTGCCGGCTATGACCGCGCCAGTGGCCGTGCCCCGCGCCGAAGGGGCGAACCAGTTGGACACAAGGGCCATCATGGAAATGTTGGCCGCGCCCGAGCCAACCCCCGTGAACGTATAGAGGATAAGCGCCGGGATGAACGCGCCGGCGATTCCCAGAGAAACCATGGTCGCGCCAATGAGCCCAAGGCCGAAGACGATGGCCAGGCGGTTGCCCAGCCTTTTGGACAGGGCCGGCGCCCCGGCCACCATTGCGAGATAGCCGATGAAGTAGCCCGTGCCCAGATAGCCGCGCTGGGCGTAGCTCATGCCCAGGGCCTCGGACATGGACGGCAGCAGAATCCCCAGGGAGAAGCGCGCCAGCCCCAGGCAGGCGAACATCACGAGCAGCCCCACGCCCATGATGACGTAGCCATAGTGGAGTGCTCCGGATGGCGGTTCGAGGCTCGAATTCCGATCGGTCATGCAGACATCCCCCGCGTGCGGTTTGCTTCTCCCATATGGCGGCGAACCGCAAGCGCCCATCCGCGTCAGCCTCCGCCAGGGCGCGCCTTCTCCCCTTCCTCTGCCCTTTTCAACGAACACGCGATGGCGCATCATTGCATAATCCACGAGTCGAACAACACCCTCACCAGAGACACCGGGAGTTCGCAGATGATCTACAAAGACCGAGTGGACGCGGGCGAAAAGCTCGCCGAGGCCCTGTACAAGGACTACAAGGACGCCCAACCCGTGATCCTGGCCCTGCCCCGCGG
>JBMCLC010000180.1:0-4694 GCA_048614715.1 Oceanidesulfovibrio sp. | reverse complement strand
ATCTTGCCGTCGGCATGCTCCACGCCCAGCAGCTTGGAGCCCAGAAAGCGCTCCGGGGCGCCGCACTCATCGTTGTTGATGTGCGCCGTTTCCGCACAGATCACGCTTTGATGCGGACGCACGATGGCCGACAGCCCCAGGACGTTTGCCGCCGTTCCCAGGAACACGAAGTAGGCTCGGGATTCGGCCCCGAAATGTTGCTTAAGCACTTCCAGGGCGCGCTCGGTGTAGATGTCCGCGCCGTACCCCACGGTATGGCCCTCGTTGGCCCGCAGCAGTGCATCCATGACCCGGATGTGGACTCCGGCGTTGTTGTCGCTGGCAAAAGATCGCATGGCAAAAATCTCACATGTTGGTTTCCGTAGGAGCAAACGAAAGACGATGCGTCGGAGACAGTTTCTTCGTCAAGTCTTCCGGAAGCAAAACGTGACCGCATCCTTTCCAGGGGAATTCTTCTTGCGTTTCCAGTCGCTTCGGTGTATTGAGTATCCGGTTCGGAAACCTGGGAGGACTGATCTTTCCCCCATTTTGCCTCCCTCCTTGCCGCCCTTTAACCTCCGGCGAGGTTTGATATGCCCTGGCTTTTGTCATCACTCCGGTATTGTATCGCCGGCATCCTTGTTTTCTCTTTTGCGCTCTGCGCCGAGCCGTGCTGGTCGGCCCCGCAACAGCAGCAATCCTCCAACGAGCTGCACATGTGGCACGACAGCGAAGGCATCGTCCACATCAAGGACAAGGAACCGACCGATAAGGAAGAGAAACAGTTCGCCGAGGAGCTCGACCAGCCGAATCCCGATCCCGCTGCCCGGGTGACCGCGCAGCCGGCCCCCGCACCAAAGGATGGAACTGAACCCGCCGAGACGGCCGATCCTTCCGCGCAACAGACCGCGCCGCCCAAGGCGAGCCCGGATCAGCCCCAGCCTTCCGAAACCCAGGAAGCAATGGACCAGCCCACACGGCGGCAGCCCGATTCCGGCCAGGTGGTCCAGCCCATGCCGCAGCGCCAACCGCAGATTCCGGAATTTCCCCAGAACATTGGCGAGTTCACTCCGGAAATGCAGCGGCAGATGCAGGAGCAATTGCAGCAGCAGATGCAGGACATGGGCCCGTCCATGCTCATGGGGGTCATCGGCGCGGCGCTTATTCCTGGTCTCGTCATCGGCCTTATCGGCTACCTCATCTCGATCTATGTCTTGTACCGCATCGGCAGAAAGTTCGGCGTGGGCACCTTCCCCAAGTGGCTTATCCCGCTGTACAATCTCATCCTGCTCACGCGTTGCGCCGGCCTTTCCCCCTGGTGGGCGGCCCCCACCATCGCGTCGTTCGGCCTCGCGATCCTGCTCATCCCCCTGATGTTCGTGGACCTCATGTTCGCCATGTCACTGATGACACTGGCCCAGATCCTCAACTTCATCGGCTACATCGTCATGGCTGTCATCATCGGGAAGATCGCGGAGCGACTCGGCAAGAACCTCATACTCTGGGTCATCATGGCGCTCATTCCCATAGTGAACCTCGTGGCCGTGCTCATCCTCGCCTTCGACTCCTCACGTCCTGCCATGGCAGGCGCCGCGCCCAGCCCCGAAGACGAATTTGCAGCGCCCCGCATGCGCCGCCCTGGAAAGAGCCGCTCATCCGATGAACCACCCTTGCTGAGCGCTCCTCCTTCCCCGCCCAAGAAGAAGAATCCCCTGGATGAGGACGACGGTTTCCACAGACCCGGGGCTCCGCCGCTGAAACACTGACGAGCAACAACTCCTCGTTCCCCGGCAAGGCTCGCTTGCCGGGGCTTTCTTTTCCCCGCCGCTCCCCGTGCCCGCTTCGGGCCGCGTCGGTCTTGACACGCGCGCTCCTGGTCTTACCTACGACTGTTGTCGCAACCCTAGTCCACATTTTGCGGAGGTCCGACCATGCCCCTGTACGAATACCGTTGTTCCGTGTGCAACTCCGAGTTCGAGGAGCTCATGAACGCATCCACGACCGACGATGAATGCCACGCGCCGGCATGCCCGAAGTGCGGTTCCACACAGACCCGGCGCATCATGTCCGCCGCGGCCGTGCGGTCCGGCTCCGGCTCCCTGGGCGGACTCGGCGGCTCCCTCGGCCCCTCGGGCGGGGGCTGCGCCCCGTCCGGCGGATTTTCCTGAGGCTAGCCATCGGGCCGCGGTCCGCGGCCCCTGCGCATTGCAACAGCGTCCAACCGAAACAACATCGCGTTGAACTGGAGAGACGACCATGGCCAACAACACCGCCGAGCAGTTCGAGTTCAAAGCCGAAGTCAGCAAGCTGCTCAACATCATCACCCACTCCCTGTACACCAATCGCGAGATATTCCTGCGCGAACTCATCTCCAACGCCTCGGACGCCCTGGACAAGCTGCGTTTCGAGCAAAGCCGCGGCACTGAAGTCATTACGCCCGAGCTGCCGCTCCAGATATCCATTGCCATCGACGAGGACGCCGGCACCCTGACAGTGGCCGACACCGGCTTGGGCATGACCCACGACGAACTCATGGAGAACCTGGGCTCCATCGGCAAGTCCGGCTCCGAGGACTTCCTGAACAAGCTGTCCGAGGCCGCCGCCGAGGCCAAAACGGAGGGCGCTCCCGACGCCACCTCCATCATCGGCCGCTTCGGCGTGGGCTTCTACTCCGTGTTCATGGTCGCAGACAAGGTGAGCGTGACCACACGGCCCTACCAGCCCGGGCAGCACGCCTACCGCTGGGAATCCGACGGCGCCGGCACCTTCACCGTGGAGCCCGTGGCGGACGGTGAAGACGCGCCGGAGCGCGGAGCCCGCGTTACCCTCCACCTGCGCGAAGACGCCAGGGACTACCTGAACCGGCACCGCCTCGAACAGATCATCAAGCGGCATTCGAACTTCGTGGCCTTCGACATCATGATAGAGGGCGAACAGGTCAACACCATCCCGGCCCTGTGGCGCGAGCCCAAGTTCGGGATCAAGCCCGAGCAGTACAACGAGTTCTACAAGTCCCAGACCATGGATACCGAGGACCCCCTGGACGTGATCCACTTCTCCGTGGACGCGCCCGTGCAGTTCACCGCACTCGCCTTCATTCCCGGGCGCAGCCGCGACCTGTACGGCCTTTCCCAGGGCGAGTACGGCCTGGACCTTTACGTGCGCAGGGTGCTCATCTCCAAGAGCTTCAAGGAGTTGCTGCCCGAGTATCTCGGCTTCATCGAAGGCCTGGTGGACACCGAGGACCTGCCCCTGAACATCTCCCGCGAGACGCTCCAGGAGAACATCCTCATCCGCAAGATCGCGACCACCGTGACCAAGCAGACCCTCTCCCATCTCGCCAAGATGGCCGAGAATGACCCGGAACAATACGCCGCGTTCTGGAAGGAGCACGGCACGGTCTTCAAACACGGCTACGCCGACTTCGGCAACCGCGAGAAGTTCGGTCCCCTGCTGCGGTTCAATTCCTCGTACCACGAGGACAAGCATGGCCTGACCTCCCTGGACGAGTACGTCCAGCGCATGAAGGAGGGCCAGGAGACCATCTACTACATCGCCGGCTCGAACCGCGAGGCCATTGCCCTGAATCCCCATACCGAAATATTCCGGCGCAAGGGCATCGAGGTCCTCTACCTCTACGAGCCCATCGACGAGTTCGCCCTGGAAACCCTGGGTACGTACAAGGAAAAGCAGATCCAGGCCGCCGAGCACGTGAAGCCGGAGGATCTGGACTCGTTCAGCGATGTTGATGACGCTGAGACGAAATCTCCCGAGCTGTCCGATTCCGACCGCTCCACGCTGGACGCCATGCTCGGCCGGGTGAAGGAAATCCTGGGCGAGCGGGTCACGGACGTGCGCGTCTCGGCGAGGCTCACCACCAGTCCGGCCGTCCTCGTCAGCCCGGACGGCTCCATCTCCTCGCACATGCAGAAGATCATGCGTACGCTGCACAAGGAGACCGAGCCGCCCAAGAAGGCCCTGGAGCTGAATCCCGACCATCCGTTGGTCCGCAACCTGTTGTCCGTCTACAAGAAAGACCCGCAGGACGCCTACCTCGCCACGGCTGTGGAGCAGCTTTTCGAATCATCCCTGCTGCTGGATGGCTATCTCACCGATCCGCACGCCATGGTGGAGCGCATCAATTCGCTGCTGGAAAAGTCCAGCGGCTGGTACCTGGAGGTTAAGGGGGACTGAAGGGCAAGCCAGCGCAGGACTTGAAACAGCCATGCGCGACGCCACGGCCGGACTCGCCGTGAGCATGCACCAAAAGCGTAACGCCCCGGCGCCGAACTCGCATGGCGCCGGGACGTTTTCTTACGCGTCCGAAGGGTATATTGTTTCAGGACAAGGAGCCGGACGACGGCGTGAGTGCTTTCCAATTGCCTCGAAAGCGCAGGTCCGACGTCCGAGTTCGGATTGGCGCGAGACGCTTGCCCAATCCGGGCTTTTCATTTGGCGCGCGACACGGTACACCGGCGCGACGCGGAGGGATGGCCGAGTGGTTGAAGGCGGCGGTCTTGAAAACCGCTGACCTCGCAAGGGGTCCGGGGGTTCGAATCCCTCTCCCTCCGCCAATACATAATCCCGCCTTACCCTGAAAAGATTACGCAAGGTTATAGGCAAACCCTTCGCCAATGGTTTGTCCCACAAGGGCTACGTTTTCATCGCTTTCGGAGAAGCCCAACAGAACCTGTGTTTGCGTAAAGGAGCCGTTC
>JBMCLC010000179.1:0-4696 GCA_048614715.1 Oceanidesulfovibrio sp. | reverse complement strand
AGATGCCCATGGTGCCGGTATAGACCACGACGCCGTGGTTGGCCGCGGGAACCTCGGCCCGCTGGGTGGAGGCGATGTCCACGCCCAGGTGAGTCTGTTCGTCCACAGTTTCGCCTTCGTAGTTGTAGCTTCTGTGTTCGGCGAAACCCGCCATGGTCGCGCCCGGCATGCGCAGGAAGGGGCCCTTCCAGAGCGGGGTGGGCGAGGTCTTGCGGCCGATGTCGATGAGCGCCGCGCGGTTGGCCTTGCGCATTTCCCTGTTCACGGCGAGGAATATCTCCAGGTTGTTCGCCTTGTCCGGATACTCCTGGGAGAACTCGGGCATCTTCTTTTCCAGGAAGGACTGCGTCAGGTTGATGGTATCGTGCTTGAACTCCCGGGCCCGGGCGTTGACACCCAGGGGCACCACGGCTTCGTTGCCGGCGGCGTCCTTGGCCATGAGCAGCGGTTTATAGCTGGTTTCGTCCATGGTGTAGGGGAAGCCGAACAGACAGCTCCAGTTGCCATTCTCCTGCTTGTAGGCTGGGAAGAAGTAGTCCCCGGCGCGCACGCCGGTCATGGTCGGCTCCTCGGTGAGCGTGTAGCTCACGGCGCCGGCGCCGCCGCGGGTTACGTTCATGGCTCCGCTGGTCAGGGATATGCGGGGCGGCTGCGTGTCCAGGTCGTGGCTGCGCGAGAGAACGGCGGTGTTGCCTGCGCCGAACCCGGCCCAGGAGCCGTCCACGGCCGTGACCTCGATCACGATCTCGCTATCCTTGAGCGGCAGCTGCTCCAGGGAGAAGGGCAGCTCGGCTGTTTGCGGCTTGCCCGGAAACCCCTTGCTGGCGATGTCCCAGCTTTGGTCCCCGGCCGTCACGCGGACGGCAAGAGAGCGTACCCCGGATTTCGGGTCGTCGGCCCGGGCGGTGAATTTCATGTTTTTGGACACGTACACCGTGAGCGGCTCGAGCACCGTGTCTGGCGCTGAGCGGTCCCAAAACAGCATGTACCCTCCCGCCCCGGCTACCAGAAGGATGAGGACAAGCAGGAGCGGAAACAGATGAATGCGTCCGGAAGATGCCATGTGATGCAACCTCGACTTGGTTTGTTATTGCGGCTGCGGACCCTGTGCGGCGTCCATTTCGTCCAGCAGCCGGATGGTGAGCTTGAGGAAGTCGGCCTCCGTGATGATGCCTTCCAGAATGCCGTTCTCCAGTACGGGCAGGCAACCGTACTTGTGGTTGAGCAGCATCTCCGCGGTCTCCCGGATCGACGTCCCGGGCGAGACCGTGGTCACGTCGCGGCGCATTATCTCGTGGATGGGGATGCCGGAGTCGATCTCGTCCTGCACCGATTTGTCCACCTCTGCGAAACGGGAGATGGTGGCGGAGAGGAGGTCCCGATGCGTGACGAGTCCGAGGAACTGCTTGTTTTCGCCTACGATCGGAATGTGCCGGATGCGGGCGAGGGACATCATGGAGCGCGCTGCGCGCAGGGAATCCGTGCGTTTGAGCGTGAACACCTCGCGGGTCATCAAGTCCTTGACGAGATACATGGAACTCCCCTCGCTATTTAGAAATTGTTTAGAAGATAATCGTTCAGCCTCTCGCGCCTGTCAAGGATTTCTCCGATGGCAGGGAGGAGCGACAGCGGAACATGTTGACTCGGCAGGGGAAACGTGTTTTGCAACAGCGCGAGCGGGTAAGGAGGCGCAAACGCTCCGTTGCCTCCGCTTCAGGGCGCCGCCGGATTCCGGATCCGGCGGAATCTCGCAACGACACGAGGCTGATCAATGGCTAGAGGTGCAGATCCCAAACGCTTGCGCGAACGCATGGTCCGCGAGCAGATAGAGCAGCGCGGCGTCATGGACGAGCGTGTTCTCGTGGCCATGCGCAAGGTGCCGCGCCATCGTTTCGTGCCCGAGGCTCTGGCCGACCAGGCCTACAAGGACGGCCCGCTGCTCATCGGCCACGGCCAGACCATCTCCCAGCCCTACATCGTGGCGCTCATGACCGAGCTCCTGGAGGTGGAGCCCGGGATGCGCGTGCTGGAGATAGCCACCGGCTCCGGCTACCAGGCCGCCATACTGGCCGAGATGGGCTGCGAGGTCTACACCGTGGAGCGCAAGCGCGCCCTCTACGCGCAGGCCCGGGAAACACTCCTGGAGCTGCGCTATTTCAAGGTGAAGTGCAAGCTGGATGACGGCACCATGGGCTGGGCCGAGGAAGCCCCTTTCGACAGGATCCTCGTCACCGCGGGCGGCCCCAGCGTGCCGGAGCCGCTCATGGAGCAGCTTGTCGACCCCGGCGTGCTTATCGTGCCCGTGGGCCGCAGCAAGCGTAGCCAGGAGCTGGTGGTGCTGCGCAAGAACAACGGCTCCATCACGGAAGAACGCCACGGCGGCGTTGCTTTTGTCGACCTCGTGGGCATGCACGGCTGGTAGCGCAGCGCCGCCGAGGCATCCTCCCCGCCCGCGCCCCCAAGACTCTCAACCCGGACGGTTCAAACGCCCATGTCTTTCATGCAATCCTGGATACAGAATCTCTGGCGGATTTCCGACACCAACGGCGCGCACAGGGTCCTGGCCGTCGTAGCCTTCACGGAATCCATATTCTTTCCCATTCCGCCGGACGTGATGCTCATGCCCATGTGTCTGGGCAATCGCAAAAAGGCCTTCCGCTACGCGCTCACCTGCCTCATGTTCTCGTTGCTCGGCGGCGTGGTGGGCTATTTCCTGGGCTACTATTTCATGGAACTCATCGGCGAACCCATCGTGCGGTTCTACGGATTCCAGGAAGAAGTGCACAAGATTTCCGCATGGTACGACAAGTATAATGCCTGGGCCGTGGCTGTGGCCGGTCTCACGCCCATCCCCTACAAGGTCTGCACCCTCACGGCCGGCATGTTCAAGATCGATTTTACGGTCTTCATCATCGCATCCACGCTGGCCCGCGGTTTCCGGTTCTTCTGCGTGGCCGGCCTGCTGTACCTGTTCGGGGAGAAGGTGCGCTACTTCATCGAACGCCGCTTCAACCTGGTGGTCACTGGGCTCATGTTGCTCGTGGTCCTGGGCTTCGTGGCCGTGAAGTTCATCAAATAGGCGGATATCCGGCCTTGACGCACACGGCTGGATCGATTTTTTATTGCGTTTCATTCGGCACGGTTTTCCGGCCGCACAGGCGGCTGGACGGATTATGAGTTCAACACACATCAACAAAACCTCGGGGGAAAGTGCGATGAGTACCTCGTGCAGCAGCTGCGGCGGACAGGACAGCTCCCAGGGCGGCTCCCAGGACGCCGGCCTGGCCATGCAGGACGAACTGATCAAGAGCACGCTCGCCAAAATCCGCTACAAGCTCTTCGTCATGAGCGGCAAGGGCGGAGTGGGCAAGAGCTCCGTGGCGGTGAATCTGGCCGCGGGCCTTGCAGCCATGGGCAAAAAGGTCGGGCTCATGGACGTGGACATCCACGGCCCCAGCGTGGCCAATCTCCTGGCGCTCGAAGGCGGTCTGGAAGTCCACAAGGGCGAGCTCTTCCTGCCCAAGAAATTCAACGAGAACCTGTCGGCAGTGTCCATGGACACGTTGCTCAAGGACCGCGATCAGGCCGTGCTCTGGCGCGGACCCATGAAGCATTCGGCAATCCGCCAGTTCATTGCCGACGTCATGTGGGGCGAGCTCGATTTTCTGGTGATCGACTCCCCGCCTGGCACGGGCGATGAACACATGACGGTGCTCAAGACCATTCCGGACGCCTTGTGCCTTATCGTGACCACGCCGCAGGAAGTGTCCCTGGCCGACGTGCGCAAGGCCATCAACTTTTTGCAGTACGCCCAGGCCAACGTGCTCGGCGTGGTGGAGAACATGAGCGGCCTCATTTGTCCCCACTGCAAGGAGGAGATATCATTGTTCAAGAAGGGCGGGGGCAAGGAGCTTGCGTACAAGTACGGCCTGCCGTTCCTGGGAGCCGTGCCGCTGGACCCGGCCACGGTTGTTGCCAGCGATCTGGGCAAGCCCGTGGTGCTCATGGACGAAGATTTCCCGGCCAAAAAGGCGTTTCTTGATATTGCGCGGAAGACCGCGGACGCCGCAGAAAGCAGCCTGGAGATTGCATCCACGATACACACCTGATGCGCTCCCCGCGCCTGCTTTGCAACAAGGCAGGCGCGGGGACAGACTCGCAGGCGCGTGGTTCGGCACGCGGGATGCAACACACGCGGGATGCAACATGGGGCACCGGTATCGACCTGAGGGGCGCACGGTTTCGCGCCCTTCCATTTTGGGAAAAATATCTATATGATACCGAGTGTACGGAATGTTGTTATTTCGTAGAATGGGCGACACGAAACTCGTTACGACGCAACCAGACGGATTAAAGCGCCATGCGAACCTTTGCCGCCAGCTCCACAGTGCTTTTGACAGCCGCCGTTGTTGCGGCCACCGCCATGTTTCTCGTGTTCCCGCACGGGCCATCGGTCTGTCGGGCCGAAGAGGTCATCTACTCCAGGACGGACGACGAGGGCATCCTCTGCCTCACGGACCGCAGGACAGTGGGCTATCGTGTGTATCTGGTCTTCCGGGACATCATGAATCGCTTTCCCAATGTGAAGAAGACGCAGATTGAATCCATAGCGCGGCGCTATTCCAAGTTGTACGGCCTGGATCCCAAGCTCGTCACCGCGGTCATCGAGGTGGAGTCGGGTTTTTGCAGCGAAGCC
>JBMCLC010000178.1:0-4697 GCA_048614715.1 Oceanidesulfovibrio sp. | reverse complement strand
GGGTTAGCCCAGCCGGTCGAGGATGTATTGCGCGGTAAACGGCAGGCCGTCGTAGCGCAGAACCAGACCGTCCGGCACGAAGCCGTCCGCGATCTTCAGCAGCGTGGCGAACTGGCCGGTGGCGTTGCCTTCCACCACCACGACCTTCTTGGCCGCCTCCAGCGTCTTGGCGTACTGCTCCGGCACAAGCGGCCAGACCTGCGAGAAATGCAGCACCGCAGCGCTCGTTCCCTGTTCGTTGAAGAGTTGCGCGGCCTCCAGCGCCGGCCCCTGGGTGGAGCCCCAGCACACCAGCAGCACGTCCGCGCCCTCATCTCCCACCAGCAGCGGCGGCACGGCGTCGTGCTTCAGAATCTGCTCCTTGCGCATCCTTTTGTCCTGCATCTCGATGCGCACGCCTAGATCCTCGGTGATATGGCCGTCGGGATAGTGCTCGTCCGAGTCCACCACCACGAGATACTCTCCGGCCCCGGGCACCAGCCGGGGCGAGACCCCGCTTTCCGTGACCGCGTAACGCTCGTAGGACGCGGGATCGTCCGTGGAGTCGCCGGGCATGATGGGTTCGGGTAGCGAGTCCAGATCAAAGGGCAGAGAGTCGCGGTAGGAATCGGCCAGATACTGGTCCGTGAGGATGAAGACCGGAGACTGCGCCTTCTCGGCCTGGTCGAAGGCCCGGTGGGTGAGCCGGAAGCACTGCTCCAGGTCGCCGGGCGCGAAGATGGCCCGGGGGAACTCGCCGTGGCCGGAATACAGCGCCAGGTTGAGGTCGCCCTGCTCCGTGCGCGTGGGCAGACCGGTGGCCGGTCCGGGACGCATGGCCAGCACGAAGACCAGGGGCGTTTCCGTGATGCCGGCCAGGCTGATGCCTTCGCTCATGAGCGCCAGGCCGCCGCCCGAGGTGGGCACTATGGCCCGCGCCCCGGCGTATGATGCGCCCAGCCCCATGTTCACCGCGGCTATCTCGTCCTCTGCCTGTTCGATGACCATGCCCACGGTCTCCGCATGCTTGATGAGGGTGAGCGGCACGGAGGTGGACGGCGTCATGGGATAGAAGGAGCAGAAGCGCACGCCAGCGGCCATGGCGCCGATGGCTATGGCCTCGTTGCCGTTGAGCATGAGCTTGTCCTTGCCGGCGTCCGGCGCTTCCGGCAGCGCGGGGAAGTCCGGGTTCTGTTCGCGCAGCCACTTCATGGACTTGTCCAGGACCTCCAGGTTCTGGTTGATGATGTCGCCGCCCTTCTTCTCGAACGTCTGGCGCAGGAGCTCCGCCGGGATTTCCCGATCGATGCCGAGCAGCGCGCAGAGCACGCCGAGGGCCGCAGTGTTCTCGAAAAGCCGCTTGGGAATGAGCTCCTTGTAGGGCACGGCCAGGGCCTTTGCCCCTTCGTCTTCCATGGATTCGCCCAGAAGTGCGATGCCCCGCTTTGTGAGCTGGTCCTTGTGCAGGGAGACGGTTTCCTGGTTGAGCGCCACGAGCACGTCCACCTCGTCCAGCGGCGCGGATATGGGCTGATCGCTGCACCGAATGGCGAAGGTATTGTGGCCGCCGCGGATGCGCGACATGTAATCCTGGGTCACCGTGATGTGGTAGCCGGAGCGGACAAGACATTTGGCGAGGAGCTGGCCGACGGTGGCCAGTCCCTGGCCGGCCTCGCCGCCGATGAGAATATTGATGCATTCGATGGCCATGGGGCCTGACCTCCTGGCAGCGTTGTGTGGGAACGAAAATAAAAGACCGCGGTGCGGATCTATTCGATCTCGTAGGGCTTCTGGTCGGCAAAGGTCCAGGCTTTTGGATCCTCGTAGTACCATTTCATGTCGTTGATGAGCATGAACTGGCCGCGCGCGTCCTGGACGAGATAGTGGAGGAATCTCTTTTCCGAAGGCGCGGCGACGGCCTGTTCCTGATCCTCGAAAAAGCGTACGAGGTCGAGTTCGATGGCCGCGGCCTCGTCTATGGAGGCGATCTCGTCCAGCGGGCAGGCCACCGGCTCGTGCCGTTCGGCTATTGCCCGGAACATCCTCGCCCCTTCGGCGGCTTCCTGCTCCATGGAGTCGCACGCCTCGGCAAAATTCATCCCGCCCTCCACCTTATCGTGGAGTTCCTGGAGCCTGTCGCGCCGGGTTTTCTTCAGGTCGCGCAGCCGGATAAACACGTCGCGGAGCACGCCGGCCTGGCACGAATCGGCGTGCGTGTCGTAAAAGGCGATCGCCTTGTCCACCATCCCCAGGGCCTGGCAGAGCATCTCTCTGGAGTTCTCGGACATCAGTCCTCCCTTTGATCCATGCTCGGGCGGGTCGCCGCGCCGGTTGCGGCGTGCTGAGCCCCGCGGTTCATGACGCGCGGCAGCCGGAACAGCGCCGGCGTTTCGCGATTTCCTATTCCGAACCGGCCGAGGCGCGGCTGCCGAGTTCCTTGTCTATCATAAACAGCCCCTCGCCCTGGCCGCCTACCAGCCGGAGCTTGGCGAGCACATCGGAAAAGGTGTCCTCTTCCTCCACCTGCTCGGTGACGAACCATTGCAGGAAGATGTTCGTGGCGTGGTCTTTATGTTCAATGGCCAGATCCATGAGTTCGTTGATGCGCTTGGTGACGTGCTGCTCATGCTCGAATCCGTATTCGAACACGTCCAGGGGCGAGGCGAAGGACTCCTTGGGCGCGTCCATGGCCAGGAGTTTCACGGTGCCGCCGCGCTCGAGGATGAAGTCGTAGAGCTTCATGGCGTGCATGTGCTCTTCCTCGGCCTGCAGCCTCATCCAGCTGGCGAAGCCAGACAGCCCTTGCTCCGCGCAGAAAGCAGCCATGGACAGATAGAGAAAGCTGGAAAAGAACTCCCATTTGACCTGGTCGTTCAAGGCGTCGTTCATGGTCTGGTTCAGCATGATTCCTCAAGCTCCTCGATGGTTTGTTCAGGATTCACATTGCGCGGCCCATGCGGACGCGCGTTGGCGAGCGTTAGCGACCGGGTCGCGGTCCGGAAAAAACTCTATCATCCATCTTAGAGCATGAACGGCCCATGAGCGCAAGGGGAGGGCTGTGTTCGGCCCTCCCCGGTTGCGGCTCGTGGTGCGCGAGAGATAGCCGGCTTGCGCCGGCGGTGCGGGCTAAACGCCCATGAGGTAGGAGAAAATGAGCGGCGCCACGATGGAGGCGTCGGAATTGATCATGAACTTGGGCGTGTGCGCATCCAGCTTGTGCCAGGTGATCTTCTCGTTGGGCACGGCGCCGGAGTACGAACCGTAGGACGTTGTCGAATCGGAGATCTGGCAAAAATACGCCCAATGCGGCGTGTCTTCCTTGTGTAGGTCCTGGATGATCATGGGCACCGCGCAAATGGGGAAGTCTCCGGCGATGCCGCCGCCGACCTGGAAGAAGCCCACCGGCGTGCCTTGGTCCGCACGCTCCATGTACCATTTGGCCAAGTGCTCCATCTGCTCCGTGCCGGTCTTGATGACGTTGTGCGTGGAGAGCCTGCCGGACATCACCAGGGCCGTGAATTTGTTGCCCAGGGTGCAGTCCTCCCAGCCTGGGGAGTAGACGGGCAGGTTCTTTTCCTTGGCGGCCCACATCCAGGAATGCTCTTTGGGCACGCGGAAGTGCTCCTGCACCTCGGGGTTGTCCAGGAGATCGTACATGTACTCCCAGGGGAAACGAGCCACGCCGGCGGCCGCGGACTCCTTCCAGAGGTCTATCAGGTACTTTTCCGCCTTGAGCATGGCCCACTCGGGGATGCACGTGTCAGTCACGCGGTTCATACCTTCATCGCGCAGGGCGACCTCTTCAGCTGGAGAGAGATCCTTGTAGTTCGGCACCAGGCGGTAGTCCGGATTGTCGAAGAGGTTGAAGAGGTCCTCTTCCAGGTTCGCCGCCGTAACGCAGATGCCGTGCACCTTGCCCGCCTCGATGAGCGGGGACAGGGAAATGCCGATCTCGGCCGTGGACATGGCGCCGGCCATGGTCAGGAACATCTGGCCGCCTCTGTCCAGCAGCTCCTCCCAGGCTCGCGCGGCGTCCAGGGTCTCGCGGGCATTGAAATGCTTGTAATTCTTTTCCATAAACGCGCGCACCGTACTCACTGCCTTCCTCCTTCTCTATGATCCAAGAAAATATGTCGGTTTTGTGACGGAACGTGGTTGCTTACCACCATGCAGGGCTCCTGGCAACGCACGCCCCACGCGCGTGCCGGCCACGCCTTTATTGCGCCGGAACACGGCCTGGGATAAGGGATAGTCCCTATGGATACAGACACCCTCGCACAAACGCTCGCGCTTATCGAGAAAAACGACATGGCCGTGCTCGCCACCACGGACGGTCGCGGGCCCCACACCTCGCTCATGGCCTATGTATCCACGGACGGAGGCCGCACCATCTACCTCGCCTCCGGCGCCGGCTCCACCAAATACCGCAACCTCACCGCGAATCCTCGGGTCAGCCTGCTCGTGGACACCCGGGAAGCCGCCACCTGCCCGGAAAGCGACGCCCCGCGATCCGCCATCCAGGCACTCACCATAGGCGGGCGCGCGGTAGCACTGCCCCGTGAGCACTTCGCCGAGCCGGAACGCCTGTTCCGCGCCGCCCATCCGCACATGCGAGAGTTTCTCGACGACCCCGACACAGTGTACATCGCCGTGCGAGTTTCCGACCTGCTCCTTCTGAACGGCGTGTCCGACGCCACGTTCATGCGCCTGGACGAAGA
>JBMCLC010000177.1:0-4708 GCA_048614715.1 Oceanidesulfovibrio sp. | reverse complement strand
GGCCGCGCGCGTTGCTTCCACTGCTCCGGATTCGCCATGGCGGCGACCCGGCATGGCCAGCACGCAGATGCCGGCTCCCAGGAGCACCCGGGTTCTGTCCATCACGGCGTATCCCTCGGCATATAGCAGCCCTTCCAGTCCGCCCTGGCCCATGAAATGCCGAAAGGCCGCGTAATGCCGGCGGCCGGCGATGCGTTCCGGCACATGGGCGGCCACACCAGGCGCGCCCGGGGCGCCGGAATAATCCACCACAACCAGACGCCGCCCCACGCGGGACGCCTCCGCGAGTATGCGCGGACGGTCCTTGGGCTCGTTCTCGTGCAGGCACAGGCTGAGCACACAGACGTCAAAAGCCCCTGACTCGAACGGCAGCGCCCTCGCATCCGCCGGCAGATACCCCACCGCCGGCGAATCTTTCGTGCGCCGCCTGGCCTCGGCGAGCATGGCGGAAGACAAGTCCGCGCCCGTCACGGCCAGGCCGTCCTCCGCCAGCTCGCGGCAAAGCGCCCCGGTGCCGCAGCATATATCCAGAATTCTGGACGCCCCCACCTTGCCGGCCATGTTCCGCACGGAGCGTCTCGTCCGGCTGAGAATCGGATCGAGAAGCGCCGCGTAAAGCCGCGCGAAGCGTGCGTATTCGTCCTTCATGGTTACGCGGTCAGCGTTTTCAGGTACCGCTCCACGCGGTCGAGACCTCGCTCGATATTCTCCAGGGAGTTGGCGTAGGAGAAGCGGATGAACCCTTCGCCGCCCTGGCCGAAGTCCGTGCCGGGCGTCACGCCCACGTGGGCGTTCTCCAGGATGTCGAAGGCAAGGGCGTAGGAATCCGACCCGAACCTTTTCGCGTTGGCGAAGACGTAGAACGCGCCGAAGGGCTCGACCTCGATGGTGAAGCCAATTTCCCGCAGCCGCGACACCATATAGCGGCGTCGTTCGTCGTAGATGGCCTTCATCCGCTCCACATCCTCGTCGCACTGCGTGAGCGCGGCGATGCCCGCCCACTGGGACACTGAGTTCGGCGAGATGAAGAGGTTCTGACATAGCTTTTGAAGGTCGCGCTTATGGACCTCCGGCGCGACGACATAGCCCAGCCGCAGCCCGGTCATGGCGTATAGCTTGGAAAAGCCGTTGAGCACGAAGCAGTTTTTCGTGAACTCCAGCACCGTGTGGTCGCGCTGTCCGCCGTAGACCAGCCCGTGGTAGATCTCGTCCGAAACGATAGGCAGGCCGAGTTCGGCCACGTTTTTCATGCGCTCAGGCGGCATCAGCGTGCCCACGGGATTGGACGGCGAGTTGAGAAACACCGCGCGCGTCTTCTCCGTCATGGCGTTCCGGATGGCCGCGGCCCGGAACTGGAAGCCGTCCCCTTCCAGGGTGGGCACCAGTTTCGGCGTTCCCCCGGCCAGGCGGATGAAGTTGGGGTAGCAGGCGTAATGCGGGTCGGAGACAATGACCTCGTCCCCCTGCTCCAGTAGCGCGGCGAACGTGAGGAAGATGGCCGGCGAGGTGCCGTTGGTCACCACGATATGCTCGGGGTCCACGTGCACTTCGTAGCGTTGCGCGTAGTCTGCGGCTATGGCCTCGCGCAGTTCGATCATGCCCAGGGAGTGGGTGTAGTGCGTATGGCCTTCGTTCAAGGCTTTGACGGCGGCCTGCTTCACGGGGGCGGGCATGTCGAAGTCGGGCTCGCCCACCTCCAGATGTACGACGTCCACGCCTTCGCGCTCCATGGCTTTGGCGCGCTCCAGCACATCCATCACATAAAACGGCTTGATCTCGTCGAGTAGCGTACGTTCCATATTCATTCCATCCATGGACGGCTTGACCAAACAGCGGCCGCCACGTATTTTGTGCATGCGTTAGAGTTACAAAACAGCGCCCTGTTCAGCCAAGGACGCATGGAGCCTGCCATGTCTTTTTCGATGCAATCGGCCTGGGAAATAATCCTCAATTCTGAGCAGTTTTCGCAGTCCGACATATCCAAGACCATCCGTCTGCAGTACCAGTCGTGGAAATCCACGCAGCACCTGGGTCCGGCCATGCCTCTCGCCTTGCATCCCGGCCAGAAACCCCTCGAGCCGTTCATCTTCACGACCGCGGCCGAAGTGCTGGAAAGCACGAGCGGCAAGCTCATCAGCGAGCGCGCCTAGTCCGCAGAGGTTTTCCCCACGACATTCCAGATGTCCAGGCCGCCCTGCAACCGGGGCGGCTTTCTTTCGTGGCCGCCGCACCCGCGAAGCCTACTCAGCAGCCTCCCCGCCAGCCGGCGAGCCCGGCTCCAGAGCGACGCGAACCTTGCGGGCCAGCGCTCGCATCCGCGGGATGTCCGGCAGATCGCTCAGCAGTTTCTCGGCCTGTTCCCGCTCGCGCACCATGTCCAGACTCGCGCGGAAACTCAGATGGAAAATCCAGCCGAGCATGAGCAGCTTGAAGTCGTTGGTCCAGCGCATGGCCATATAGTCGCCCGAGTTGCCGGCCATGATCCCATCGAGCAGCGAGGCCGTGTACTCGGTGGGATGCTCCTTCACGTGCAGGGTGACCACCGGGTCGGCCGGGTCCGGCGCGGTAAAATGGTCCACCATCACGCGCAGGATGTCGACCTTGTCGGCATCGCGGATCAGCAGGGTGGCATACCGCACGTCCCGGGAGATGCGCGCGGGCAGCAACCGCCTGTTGTGCAGCATGACCACGCCTTGGATAAACCGGCGAGCCTCGGCCGGCAGGTCGGCTATGAGGTCGCCATGGCGCAGGACCTTGACGCCCAGCCTGGCGTGGTTCTCGGACTTTTTGTCATGGAACGTGCCGTAGCGGCGGAACTGCTCGAAACGGCCGATGTCATGATACAGGGCGGCGAGTCTGACCAGCGCCGGATACGAAAACCCGCCAAGACCGCCGGCGGGCATGGTCCCGACCGCATCCAGTGAATCGGGCGCGTCGATGATCAATGATGCGTTCTCGAGCACCCGCAGGGAATGCTCGATCTTCAGCGCGATGGGTTTGTGGTCCTCGACCACTGAATCATCGAGGTATCGATCGGTATAGCTGCGGAAGCGGTCCAGGTGCTCGGCCAGCAGGCCGCTTTCCGACACCGTGGAAAGAGTAGGCGTCGATGCGCTTCTGGCGCTCACGACTTGTCCGTGTCCCGGGGATCACCGTTGGGCTTCCGCTCCTCGCCGCGGTCCGTTCCGCCGCCCTCCTGCTCCGCTTCTCTGCGGGCCTGGGCCTCCTCCATGGTCTCCCAGCCCTCGCCCCGCATCCTGCTCCCGGGACGGAAGAGGTAGCGGAGCAGATAGGCGATGCCCATGAACATGATCGCGACAAAAACGGCCTTGGCCAGCAGCCCCCAGAAGGTCATGGTGCCGAAGCCGGAAAAGGGCCAGGCCTCCCAGCCGGAGCGCGACTCCATACGGGCCAGCGACGGCAGGAAGCTGGAGAACAATTCGATGTTTTTCAGCATGGTGTTTTGAACAGGATACATGTTTGCCAGCCTGGAATGTGGACTTGGGACAAGCGTTTTCTTGTAGCCGATCGTTCCGCTCCTATGCAAGAAGAAGGGACCGCGCGGACCCCCAGACATCCACCGCTCGATTCAGAAGCCCTTCGAATTGTTTGCCGATCGCAGAATTGACCTTTGTCTGATTCCGGGGTTAATATTCGCAGCGTCATGAACAGGGGACATCATCCCCATTTCGGAGGAATCATGAAATTTCTCATAGTGGATGACGACTTCGACAGCCGCAAGTTGCTGCAAAAGATATTGCACAAGTATGGCTATTGCGACATCGCCGTGGACGGCGAGGAAGGCGTGGATGCATTCCGCACCGCTTTGAAGGAAGGAACCCCCTACGATCTGGTCTGCCTTGACATTCTCATGCCCAACATGGATGGTCAGCAGGCTTTGCGCGAAATCCGCGAGATCGAAAAGGAGTGTGGCGTAAACCCCGGCGAGGAAGCCAAGGTGATCATGATCACCGGCCTCGACGACTCCAAGGAAGTCCATGATGCGTTCTTCCTGGGCGACGCCACTTCGTACATCGTCAAACCCCTGCGCAAGCAGCTCCTCCTCGATGAGATCGAGTCCCTGGGCCTGGCCCTCGAGGAGCGCGCCTGAGCCGATGAGGCGGCGCGTTTCGCGCCGTAACGTTACAGCGGGAGCGTTTCCATTGTCCCCTGGGTTCAGCATTTGCGACTCGGGGTTTTGCTCATTCAAGCATCCTGCGCACTTCCCGGCCTGTTCACGAAGATAGTTATCGAAATAAAACGCATCACAAGAGAACTGACGAGGACATGATGATTCCCGACGATCTGCTCTATACCAGAACCCATGAATGGCTGAAGCAGGAAGGAGAAACCGCTCTCGTGGGCATCACCCACTTTGCCCAGGAGCAGCTGGGCGATCTGACATTTGTCGAACTGCCCGCCCCCGGCGAAACCATTGAAGCCGGCGAGGAAATGGGCAGCGTCGAATCCGTCAAGGCGGCCAGCGAAATCTACGCGCCCGTGGACGGCGATGTCCTCGAGGTCAACGAGGACCTCGAAAGCGCTCCCGAACTGGTGAACGAGGACCCCTACGGCGAAGGATGGCTTATCCGCATCCGTCCCTCGGGCGACCTCGACGACCTCCTCTCCCCCGCCGAATACGCCGATCTCATTGAGTCGGAATCCGAATAGCCTTTCTGGCTATCCGGCTTTTTCAGAGCATCGCGAA
>JBMCLC010000176.1:0-4710 GCA_048614715.1 Oceanidesulfovibrio sp. | reverse complement strand
GAGGAGCACCGCCCGGGTGTTGGGGTCGCTCATGAGGTAGTCGAGCACGTTGCCGAAGCGGATATCGTAGCGGTCGCCCAGGGAGATGAAGTGGGAGAAGCCGATGGACTGGGAGGTGGCCCAATCCAGCACGGTGGCGAACAATGAATCGGACTGGGAGACGAAGGCGACCTTGCCGGGCAGCGCGTGGCGGTGCGCCAGGCTGGCGTTGATGCCAATGGACGGGTTGATGAAACCCAGGCAGTTCGGCCCCAGGATGCGCATCTCGTACTTCTGGGTGATGTCGAGGAGATTTCTGGTGTATCCGTCGCGGGCGTCGCGGTCGAACCGGAAACGGCCGCGGGAGAGCACCACGGCGGCGTGGCAGCCGCGTTTTCCCAAATCTTCGAGATGTCTGGGGAGTTCATCGTGCGGCGCGATGATGCACGCCAGGTCCGGCGTCAGCGGCAATGTGTCCACGCTGCGGGAGCTCTCCTGGCCCAGCACGGGTTGCATGTCCTCGCGCACGGGCATGACCGGCCCGAGGAAGGTCCCGGAGAGCAGGTTTTCCATGAGCTGGCGGCCTGGTGAGCCGGACTCCTCGGATGCACCGATCACGGCGACCGAGGTTGGCTTGAAGAGCTTGTCGAGGTTGGAATTTTTCACCGTGACGACCAGGGATAGGGTTCGGTGCGTCTAAGGGAGAACGTGAGCCGCGCCTGCCCATACTGTATTCCTTTGATCATCCTTCAAGTCAATGGCGTTGGAACCCGTGAACGGTTTGTGGGCCTCGGCGAACGGCTTTACTTTTATACGCAGGTATTCCATATGATATAAGGAATACGGCATATCACCGATCGCCGGGGCCAATCGCGGACGTTTTCAACACGGCGATCGTACGAAAGAAAATCCAGCAATCCCATTCAAACCGACGGGGACATAGCATGAGCCATGATGACATTGAAAGCATGTTGAAGGAAAAGCGCGTCTTCGAGCCGCCCAAGGAACACAGCGACACGGCATACATCTCCTCCATGGACGAGTACGAGGCCATCTACAAACGCTCCATGGAGGACCCGGACGGGTTCTGGGCCGAACGCAGCGAAGAGCTCATCCACTGGTTCAGGAAGTGGGATACGGTGAGCGACTGCGACCTGCACAAACCCGAGGTGAAGTGGTTCGTGGGCGGCAAGACGAACATCGCCTACAACTGTCTGGACCGCCATCTGCAGAGCGGACGTCGCAACAAGGCCGCCATCATCTGGCAGGGCGAGCCCGAGGAAGACGTGCGCGTCTACACCTACCAGATGCTGCACACCGAGGTCTGCCGCTTCGCCAACGTGCTCAAATCCATGGGGGTCAAGCGGGGCGACCGCGTCTCCATCTACCTGCCCATGGTGCCGGAACTCGCCATCGCCATGCTCGCATGCACCCGCATTGGCGCCATCCACTCCATCGTCTTTGCCGGCTTCTCGGCCGTAAGTCTGCAGAACCGCATCCAGGACTGCGAGGCCAAGGTGCTGGTCACGGCGGACGCGGTGCTGCGCGCCGGCCGGACCATCCCCCTCAAGCCCAATGCGGACGAGGCTCTTGCCAAATGCCCCACCGTGGAGAAATGCGTGGTGGTCAAGCGCGCCGGAAACGACGTTGCAATGCAGGACGGGCGCGATGTCTGGTGGCACGAGATCATGGAGGACGAGTCCATCTCCGGAGAATGCGACTACGAGGAGATGGACGCCGAGGACACCGCCTTCATTCTCTACACCTCCGGCTCCACCGGCAAGCCCAAGGGCGTGGTGCACACCACGGGCGGATACATCACCTACGTGGCGCACACCACCCAGTGGGTCTTCGACGTGCATGACGACGATGTCTACTGGTGTACGGCGGACATTGGCTGGATTACCGGCCACTCCTACATCGTGTACGGGCCGCTCGCCCTGGGCGCCACCTCGCTCATGTTCGAAGGCGTGCCTTCGTACCCCTCGCCGGCCCGGTTCTGGAAAGTGGTGGAGAAGTTCAAGGTGAACATCTTCTACACCGCGCCCACTGTGGTCCGCGCGCTCATGCGCGAGGGCGTGGAATGGACCAAGAAGCATGACATCTCCAGCCTGCGCGTGCTCGGATCGGTGGGCGAGCCCATCAACCCGGAAGCCTGGATGTGGTACTACAAGTACATCGGCAACGAGAAGCTGCCCATCTGCGACACCTGGTGGCAGACCGAGACCGGCGGCATCCTCATCTCTGCGCTGCCCTACGCCACCCCGCTCAAGCCGGGTTCCGCCACCAGGCCCATGCCGGGCGTGGACGCAGCCATCGTGCGGGCAGACGGTACGGACGCCAACCCCAACGAGGGCGGCCACCTTGTGGTCAAGAAGCCATGGCCCGGCATCCTGCGCGGCGTGTTCGGCGATCCGGAACGCTACAAATCCACCTACTTCGAGCGGTTCCCGGGCATGTACGAATCCGGCGACGGCGCCCGCATGGACGACGAGGGCTACTTCTGGATCATGGGCCGCCTCGACGACGTCATCAACGTTTCCGGCCACCGCATGGGCACGGCTGAAATCGAGTCCGCCCTGGTGTCGCACCAGTCCGTGGCCGAGGCCGCGGTGGTGGGCATGCCGCACCAGGTAAAGGGCGAGACCATCTACGCCTACGTGACGTTGAAGGGAGACGTGGAGGAGACCGAGGAACTGCGCAAGGAGCTGCGGGCTTGGGTCCGCAACGAGATCGGCGCCATCGCCACGCCCGAGGTCCTGCAGTTCGCGGAAGGGCTGCCCAAAACGCGCTCGGGCAAGATCATGCGCCGCGTGCTGCGCAAGATCGCGGCGTCCAAGTACGACGACTTCGGCGACACCTCGACCCTGGCCGACCCCGGGGTCATCTCCGAACTTATCGAGGGCAAGAAGAGCCTGCTTGGCGAGGAGTAAGCCAGACAAAGAGGCCTCTCGTCCGGCCGATGCGAATGAAATACCCCGCCTCCTCATGCACGAGGGGGCGGGTATCTCGTTACAAAGAAGTGTGTGGCGATAGAAAGCAGGGCTTCGGAAACGTTCATCAGCAAGTACGACGACTTCGGCGACACCTCGACCCTGGCCGACCCCGGGGTCATCTCCGAACTTATCGAGGGCAAGAAGAGCCTGCTTGGCGAGGAGTAAGCCAGACAAAGAGGCCTCTCGTCCGGCCGATGCGAATGAAATACCCCGCCTCCTCATGCACGAGGGGGCGGGTATCTCGTTACAAAGAAGTGTGTGGCGATAGAAAGCAGGGCTTCGGAAACGTTCATCAGCAAGTACGCCGCAATATAAGGTACTTCCGCGATTCCTCAGGCGATGCCGGGACGTCCGTCATCCGGGATGGGTCCTTTAGAACATCTGCTTGAGCAGCGCCCGGAGACGTGTGCGTTGCGCTGCCGGAAGCCAATCCGCTCGGGCTCTTTGGAACGACTGGCTTTGTCAGAAGGCCACACGCGGTTTGGTTTCTACAGAAGGCGCGATGGTTCATGGCGCATGCTGTACAGGAGCACGGAACCCGACAAGCGCAAATCACCGCCACTCACACAACGAACCGTCCCACGGCCGCTGTCGTCTCGACACGCAATCGCTTATCGTGTAGGTACTGCCCCTCAGATAAGTATAGTACTGGTTCGAGCAATCCGTGCGCCCATGCACCCCCGCGGGCGCATGCGGTCCGTTACACGACCTGGGAGGAGCCTGTGTTTCGATCTGCCATATCGTTTCTTCCGATCTGCCTGATCTGTTTTCTCGTTACCATTCCCACCGTGGCCCGGGCCGACGTCTCCATTGCAGGCACGTACGCCGTGCACGGCGCCAACCCCGACGGAACAGGCGAGTACCAGGGGCGTGTGGCTGTGAAACCCGAGGGGGACGTGTTCCTCGTTATCTGGGAGATCGGCCAGGACTATTTCAGCGGAACCGGGGTGCTGAAGGGCAGCCAGTTCGCCGTTGTCTTCCAGTCGTCCGGCGGAGCGATCGGTCTGGCGCATTATGAAATCCAGCCGGCCGGCTCTCTCGTGGGCGTATGGGTGGAGCACGGCAAATCGCGGCTCGGCACGGAAACCTGGACGCCGGCGGCGCAGTAACGTTCGGTCCATTACGCGACCCCATAAACGACAAGGCTCAATCCACCATGATCTTCCCAGTGATTCTGTGCGGCGGTTCGGGAACGCGGCTGTGGCCACTTTCGCGTGAACTTTACCCGAAACAGTTCCTGAGCCTGTCTGGCGAATCGACCTTGCTGCACACCGTGCTGAAGCGGACACGCTCCATAGACAAGGCTGGAGCGCCCATACTGCTCTGCAACGAGGCGCACCGTTTCCTCGTGGCCGAGCAACTGCGCGAAACTGGGATTGAAGACGCGGTGATCCTCCTGGAGCCCGTGGCCAAGAACACGGCGCCGGCGGCCGCCATCGGAGCGTTGGAGGCATTGTCACAGGACGAGGACCCCGTGCTGCTCGTCATGCCCGCAGACCACGTGATCAACGACCAGAACGCTTTTGTCGAAGCGGCGGTGGGGGGCATGGAAGCCGCGCGCGCGGGCAAGCTCGTCACCTTCGGAATCGTGCCGACCGGTCCGGAAACAGGCTTCGGCTATATCAAGAAAGGCGCGCCGGCAGGAAACGCGGCGTTCCAGGTGGACGCCTTTGTGGAAAAGCCCGACCCGGACACGGCCAGCGCCTACGTGAGCTCTGGCGAGTACCTCTGGAAC
>JBMCLC010000175.1:0-4714 GCA_048614715.1 Oceanidesulfovibrio sp. | reverse complement strand
CCACCACCTCGCCGCCTTGCAGGCCGGAAAGCACCTCCACGGCCGTGGCGTTGGCCCGGCCCGTTGTCACGAACACTGTGCGCCATCCACCCTCTTCCGGCTTTTGGATGACCACGGTTTCCAACTGTCCCACCCGACGCAGGGCCTGGGGGGGCACGAGCACGGCGTCGCGCGTGCCCATGGGGATGAGCAGCCTGCCGAACATGCCGGGATAGATTCCGGGCTGCTCCGGCATGGAGACCTTGACGAGGAAGGTGCGGGTCTGGGGATCGGCCGAAGGCACCACTTCGTCCACCACGCCGGTAATGGTGAGTTTCAGCGCCGGAATGCGCATGGGGAACTCCTTGCCCGGACGTACCGTGCCGATAAGGCTTTCGCGCACGAGGGCCTCCAGCCGGATGTTCGCGCCCGTACGCATGACGAGCAAGGGCTTGCCCGGCACGGCCAGATCGCCGGGATCGGCGATGCGCTCGGTGATGACCCCTGCCTCATGCGCCTGGATGGTGGCGTAGGAGAGACCGATCTCCGCTTCCTGAACCGCCTCGCTCGCCCGTTCCAGGGAGGCCTGGGACGCGGTCAGACCTTTGCGGGACTCCTCCAGCCCGGCCTTGGCGCGCAGGTATTCGGCCTCGGCCTGGTCCAGCTCGCTTTCGGCCACGGCTTTTTCCTCATAGAGCGACCTGATGCGGCGATACTGGGAGGACGCGCGGTCGAACGAGGCCTGTGCGGCCTGTACGCCCTGCTCGGCCTGTTCCACGCCGGCCTGGGCCGACTCCATCTGCCGCTTGGCCTGCTCCAGCCTGGACTTGAGCTGCCTGTCGTCCAGCATCACGAGCACATCGTCCTTGGCCACGGTGTCGCCCGGGTCCACGCGGACTTCCTCGACAATGGCAGTGACCTGCGCTTCCACCTCGGTCTCCGTGCGCGGGCGCACCGTGCCCACGGCCTCGTACCAGTCCACGATCTCGGTCTGCTCGGCCTGAGCCGTCGGCGGGGGCGCGTCTTCGTCCGTGCTTTGCACCGTGGCGGTCAGGGCGGTGTCCGGGCCGATCTTGTCCGGGTCGAGGAACCCTCCGGACCAGAGAATCAGCAGGATGAGCCCGATGATGCCGGCGACCGGGCCGGCGACCTTTTTCATGCGCATGGGAGTCTCCCGACAAAGTGGTGGAGTTCAGTCAAACGTCCTGTAGCACAGGGGGTGTCCGATTGAAAACATTCCCCCGCGCGGCCCCGACGTGTTTTCATGGCCTGGCGACATCCTGAAAAAGGCGACTCCAAATAAAACCTCCCCATTTTTTCACTCAAAATGGAGCGTATTTGATTTGGGTCAAAGCATGCTTGCGCGACTTTCGTTAGAACCGATCCCAACACAACGGTTCTGCGACCAGAACAACCGGCATCGAGAGGCTCGATAATCCGAGCCCCTGGCCGCCGGAGGCTTTCCAACAGAATTGTAAGTGAAAGAGCTTCTGGACAGGACCCGAACGACACCTACTGTTTGAACAACGAACGAATACATCCAGAGAGGGGGATACACCCATGACCACCACGATCACCCGACCGATCATCGAAATAGACGAAGAACTCTGCGACGGCTGCGGCCTTTGCATTCCCGGCTGCCACGAAGGCGCGCTGGCCATTGTGGACGGCAAGGCCCGCCTTGTGGGCGAAGTGCTCTGCGACGGCCTGGGCGCGTGCCTGGGCGAGTGCCCCCGCGGCGCCCTCACGCTTGTGGAGCGCGAGGCCCCGCCCTTTGACGAAGAGGCGGTGGAACAGCGACTCGATGAGCTGAAGAACGCCCCGAAACAGCCCGAGCCGCAGATGGGTTGCGGTTGCCCCGGCAGCCAGGCCGGACGCATCGAGCGGCCCGCGCCCGCCGGCGGATGCCCCGGCGCCTTCGCATCCGCTCTTGAGCACTGGCCCGTGAAACTGCGGCTGATGAACCCGCAGAACCCGCCCTTCCCGAAGGGCTCCAGACTTCTGCTGGCCGCGGATTGCGCCCCGGTGGCCCATCCGGCGCTGCACGGCGAGCTCATGCCGGGCAAGGCCATCGCTATCGCCTGCCCCAAGTTCGAGGACCCGCAGTCCACCCTGGACAAGCTCGCGGCCCTGTTCAGCACGGCCGAGCCCCGCGAGGTGATGGTGGTGCGCATGGAGGTGCCCTGCTGCACCGGCTTGTCCAGCATTGCGCACAAGGCGGCCGAGCTTTCGGGCAAGGATGTTGCCATCAAGGACATGGTCCTCACCCGCGACGGTCGGCTCGTTCCGGCCGAGGAGCACCAGCCCATGCGGCCCGGCTCCATCGGCCCCCGTCCCATGTAGTCTAGTCCTCACCATTACAGATTTCGCCTCGCCTCCATCCGCTCGAAGGCGGGTTCGCCGGAATGGTTCCGGCGTTCCCGCCTTTTCTTTTTCCGCCCCCCAGGCTTCACTTTTCCATTGTATTTGCGTATGCAGTATTCCATATTCAATATCGATATTCCGTCTGCGCGTTACCCAGCGTTCTCGGGAGGGAGCATACAGTGGCCCAGTGCAAGCTTCAGCAAACATGTCTGTTCTATAACGACCGTATGGCCGAGATGCCGGCCGAATCCGACATCTTGAAACAGTTGTACTGCAAGACGGACAACTCGGACTGCGCCCGCTACGTGGTGTACCAGGCGCGGGGGCGCGGCTCCGTGCCCAGGGACCTGTCTCCCGATCAGATGAGCAAGGCTCTCGCAATCATCGACTAAAACTTTCTGCTTTCCTCCACCTCCGTCCCCATCCTTTTCCTCCTCAGTTGTTCTCGGTTTGGGGTGGCGTCCGCGCCGTCCTGTCTGTACAAGAGGCCATGGCACTCTGGAAATTCTATTCGTGGAACGTGAACGGGTACCGCGCCATCTGGAAGAAGGGCTTTGCCGGATGGCTCGCCGGCTCGGATGCCGACGCGGTCTTTCTGCAGGAAACAAAAGCGCTGCCAGAGCAACTGGAGGACGAGGCCCGACATCCCGCGGGATACACCGGCGTGTGGAATCCGGCCCGGGTGAGAAAAGGCTATTCCGGCGTGGCGGCCCTGTATCGCAAAGAGCCGTTGTCCATATCCACCGGCTTGCCTGACGAACGGTTTCGGGGTGAGGGCAGGCTCGTGCTCCTGGAGTATCCCGCTTTCTATGTCGCGGGCGTCTACTTTCCCAACGGACAGAAGGGCGAGGAACGGCTCAGGTTCAAGCTCGACTACTACGACGCTTTCCTGGAGTACGCCGAGACCCTGCGGCGGAACAAGCCCATTATCCTGTGCGGCGACGTGAACACGGCGCACAAGGACATCGATCTGGCCCATCCGGACCGTAACGCCAAGACCTCGGGTTTTCTGCCGATCGAACGCCAATGGCTGGACACGTTCATGGCGCGCGGCTGGGTGGACTGTTTTCGCCGTTTCAACCAGGATCCGGGCCACTATACGTGGTGGGCGCCGTGGCGCAACGCGCGCGAGCGGAACATCGGGTGGCGCATCGACTACTTTTTCGTAACCACGGAGCTGGCCGACCGAGTGCAGGACTGCTGGCACGCCACGGAGGTGATGGACTCGGACCATTGCCCGGTGGGTCTGTCCATAAAGACGGACGACTGATCCACGAGTTCACGGCCTGGGCGTTTTCCCTGTCGTCTGGGGAGCTTTGTTCTCGCCGGCCTCCGGGGATTCGGCATCCTGGTCGGGATGCATGGCGGCGTGGCTTGCCTGCAGGCCGCCGGACAGCGCGCCAAGGGCCGCGGCCAGGGGTTCGGGCAGGGCCGTGTCCGAATCGAGAGCTTCGATGCGCGCTTTGAGTTCGGCCTCGTCCAGGCCGCACTCGCCCGCCTCCCACCGTTCCACCTGCTCCGCCATCGTACGCATCGCGCCCGCCCTCTGTGCGTGTCTGGAACCTTTCGTCGTCATCGCGGTTCTCCTTTTTCCTGCGCCGTTCGACTTCGGCGGTTGACCACGCCGGCTGGAACTGATGCATGGACATACTTGCGTGTATGGTTTACATCCACCCGGAAAACGTGGCCTTCGCTCTTCCGTATGCTTAGTCACAGTACGCCGCGTTGTCTAATATTCTAGACGTCCGACCCGAGCGTGCTCCTGCGCGAAGTTTCGTGCCCATGCTACCACGTAACGTTACCCATATTATGTCGAAACTGTTGCACTGGAGGTAGCCTCATGGCTCACACAGCGATGCACAGCGCCATGCCTGCAAAGGTATCGAGCAAGACCGCGGCCTACATGGACTGGGCCCAGATGCTCTCCGGCGCCATTCTCATCCTCTTCATGTGGTCCCACATGATCCTCGTCTCGAGCGTGATCATCGGACCGGGCGCGATGAACGCCATTGCCGACTTCTTCGAGCGGAACGGACTCGCCCAGGTCGGCGGCCCGATTATCGGGTTCCTGTTCCTGGTCCATTTCGTGCTCGCCGCGCGCAAGGTGCCCTTCCGGCTCGACCAGCAGAAGGTCTTCCTCAAGCATTCGCGCATGCTGCACCACGGCGACACCTGGCTCTGGGTCATACAGGCCCTTTCCGCCATGATCATCCTCATCATGGGCGTCGCGCACATGTGGGTGGTGCTCACGGACCTGCCCATCACCGCGGCCAAGAGCGCCGCGCGCATGCAGCATTGGCCCTGGCTGCTGTTCTACCTGGTCCTGCTGCCCCTCGTGGAGCTGCACGTCTCTGTCGGTTTCTACCGCATC
>JBMCLC010000174.1:0-4717 GCA_048614715.1 Oceanidesulfovibrio sp. | reverse complement strand
CTTCTGGGCCGCCCGGCCTGGGCCGGCGGGGTGGGCGAGGTGCTGACTCCGGCCGAATTGGAATGGGAGCGCATGACCTTTGTGCTGCTCCACCCGCACGTCCATGTATCCACGGGATGGGCCTACGGCGCCTGGGATGAATGGATGCGGAAATCCACTGCGCGTGTCCCCTTGACAAGTAAAGCGCCGGAGCATAAGAAGACACTCTTTCCAGCGGGGACGGTCCTGAGCAACGATTTCGAACGTGTTGTCTTTTCTGGCTATCCCGCGCTCAGGCGGCTCAAGGAGTCGCTACTTGCAGAGGGCGCGACGGTCGCGCTTCTGAGCGGCAGCGGCGCTTGCGTCTTTGGCATGTTCCGCTCCCCGGCGCAGGCCGCACAGGCTGCCGGAAAGTTCGCGGCGTCGCCGCCGCCGGACCTGGAACGGCTCGATGTCCTCTGCTCGCTGGAAGCATAAGCCTGCTGGGGTGTCGCCAAGTTGGTAAGGCAACGGGTTTTGGTCCCGTCATTCGAGGGTTCGAGTCCTTCCGCCCCAGCCACATTTTTTTTTGAACTATCCTGGACGCCGGATCGCGTTGTGCCGGTGAAACCCATATCGGTCCCCATGCCATGACTCGCGACCTCAAGATCATCACCGGCTCGGCCAACCCCATGCTGGCCCAAGCCATCTGCGACCACCTGGGTTGCCGGTTGACGCCCACCGTGACCGAGACCTTTTCGGACGGTGAAATCCGCATCGAGATTCGCGACAACGTACGTGGCGACGATGTGTTCATCGTCCAGCCCACCTGCGCGCCGGTCAATTACCATCTCATGCAGCTGTGCCTTATCCTCGACGCGCTCAAGCGCGCGAGCGCAGGACGCGTCACGGCGGTGGTCCCCTATTACGGCTACGCCCGGCAGGACCGCAAGGTCGTGCCCCGCGCGCCCATCAGCGCCAAGCTCGTGGCGGACTTCCTCACTGTGGCGGGCATGAGCCGACTGATTACAGTGGACCTGCACGCCGGGCAGATTCAGGGATTTTTCGATCTCCCCGTGGACAACCTCTACGCCCTGCCGGTCTTTCTGGAATACCTGCGCAAATTCGAGGGCGAGGTGGTCATGGTCTCTCCGGACGCCGGCGGCGTGGAACGCGCCCGCGCATACGCCAAGCGCCTGGGCGCGAGCCTTGCCATTGTGGACAAGCGCCGCGACGAGCCCAACAAGGCCAAGGCCATGCACGTGATCGGCGATGTCAGGGACAAGCTCGCCGTGGTCCTGGACGACATGATCGACACCGCCGGAACCATGGTCTCCGCCGCCGAGGTGCTGCTGGAAAACGGCGCCAAGGAAGTCATGGCCTGCGCCACCCACCCGGTGCTCTCTGGTCCGGCTGTGGAGAGGCTGTGCAACTCCAAGTTCTCCAAGGTCATCGTCACCAACACCATTCCGGTGGAGGAAAAGCAGAAGGCCTGTTCCAAACTCGAGGTTCTTTCCGTGGCCGGCTTGCTCGCCAAGTCCATCCACAACATCCATACCGAGTCGTCGGTCTCAGTCCTGTTCGTCTGAGCACTACGCGATATTCCAAGGCGTCCCGAGCCGGCGTCTTGTTTGAAAAGGAGCACATTTCATGGCCAAAAAGGAATACGTCGTTCAAGTCACCGCCCGCGAGGGCGTGGGCAAGGGCGTCAGCCGGAGGCTGCGTGAAGAAGGCAAGATCCCGGGCGTCTTCTACAACGGCGAAGGCGACAACATGTCCCTCGTCATCGACGAGGTAGTCCTGACCAAGACCCTGCGCGACATGGGCCGCACCCAGGTCTTCTCCATGCAGTTCGAGAAGGACGGCGCGGTCAAAAAGATTCCCGCGATAATCTGGCAGGTCCAGCACCACCCCTACAAGAAGAAGGTGGTCCACGTTGACATCTACGGCATCGATCCCAAAAAGAAGCTGCGCGTGGACGTGCCGATCGAGCTGCAGGGCACCCCGCCCGGACGCAAGGAGGGCGGCATCCTCGAGGTCTTCCACGACTCCGTCACCGTGGAGTGTCTGCCCATGGACATCCCGCAGACCATTCCGATCGACGTGAGCGGTCTGCAGGTGGGCATGAACATCCACATCGAGGACCTCGAATTCCCCGATAACGTGGAGCCGTTCTTCGAAGAGAATTTCACCATCCTCAACCTCACCGCCAAGCGCGGCCTGGCCGCCACCGGCGAGACCGGCGAGACCGAGGAAGGTGGCGAAACTGCCCCTGAACGGGCGCAGGAAGAAGAGGCCGCCGCGAGGGAGTCCGAGTAGCGCTCCCTCTACGACCACTTCAGAACATCCGCACGCCCCCCGCGCCGATCGCCGGTCCGGGGGGCGTGATTTTAGAGCGCTTTCGTCTTGGTACACGACTTTCATCCGATGCGGTTTCCAACTGCACCGGATACGTGCATGCGGATCGAAACCTGTTCAAGCGCATGATGCTCTAACCCATTTTCGCCTGCAAGACTCCCATGGCATCCGCATTCTCCATGCTCCTGGCCGGGCTCGGCAACCCGGGTCCCAAGTACGAAGACACCCGCCACAACTTCGGCTTCATGCTTGTGGACGGCCTCGTGGGCATGCTCTCGCAAAGAGCCTCCGCCGGTCTGGCGCCGGTGAGCGCGGCCAAGAACAAGGGCGACATGTGGCAGGCCAAGCCCGTGGCTGGCAAGCCGGCGTGGCTGTTGCTCAAGCCCATGACCTACATGAACCTGAGCGGCGAGGCCGTGGCGCCAGTGTTGCGGTTCTACAAGATGCAGCCCGACCAGCTCCTGGTGGCGCACGACGAGCTGGACCTGCCGCTGGGCCGCATGAAGCTCAAGTTCGGCGGCGGCTCAGCCGGACACAACGGCCTGAAATCCATAGCAGAATGTCTTGGCACCAATGAATTCCACCGGCTGCGCCTCGGTGTTGGCCGGCCAGCGGTGGGCGACGCCGCCGGCTATGTGCTTTCCGTTTTTAGCGAACCGGAGAAGCGGATAGTGTCCGAGGTGTTGGACTCCGCCACAAAGGCCATCGGAACCTTCGCCCGGTTCGGTCCGCAACGCGCCATCGAGCAGGTGAATTCGTTCCGTACTGCGGAGTAGCAATCGCTCCATTCATCCCGGGGAGTTGGCCTTTCCGGCGCGCCTATGGACTAATTGAGTGCTTTCAGTTAAGCTGATCGAAATGACACATTCCCGCCGCGTTTAGTTTCTTCGTCAAGGAGTAAACAGGTGTTCGCACAAGAACAGCTTGTGGTTTATCCTGCCCAAGGGGTGGGCCGGGTCGATCGTATCGAGACTCAGGATATTGGCGGATGCGAGGCCGAGTATTACATCGTCCGCATCCTTTCCAACAACGTGACCCTGATGGTTCCCGTTGAAAACGCCGACAATGTCGGCCTGCGCCCTCTGTGCTCCGGCAACGAGGGGACCGCGATCATCAAGTCCCTCAAGGACCGCTCGGATTTCACCGGCTATTCCGGACAGAACTGGAACCGCCGTTATCGCGAATATTCGGAAAAGCTCAAGAGCGGCGACCTGCACGATGTTGCCTACGTGCTCAAAGAGCTTATGCTTATCGGCAAAGAAAAGGAACTCTCCTTTGGCGAGCGCCGGCTTCTGGAACAAGCCATGGGCCTCCTGACAATGGAACTTGCCCATGCTTTGAACAAACAGCCGGATGATGTGAAGCACGACATCGAAGATCTCTTTCAGGATGTGCTCCAGACAGAGGAAAAGCACTAGAAAACGCTTGCGCTTCGCAGGCCCTTGGGCTACAGAACCTCCGTCACCGCCTAGCAGCATCGCCCACATTTCCAGTCCGGGCGTACTTGACATAACGCATCCCGCACCTAAGACGAAAGAAGTGCACCATCATCGCTCCGCGATTTGATGTTATAGCGCCATACTATATGGCGCCCTAGAATGAAGCCTGCCCGGTTTCGTATACTTCGGGTTTCTTTCTCGTTATGTGGAAGGCATAATTCCGAATTTCGATCGACCTCACATTCACGCTTCATTACGTTTTTGACCCGGGGAGCCTTCCGCACACCGCTCCTCCACCGTTTCAACCTCATCCAGCAACAGACCAGACTGTATGAGAAAGAATCGCTCTAAAGCTCCCAAGCAGCAGAACACGGAGTCCATCATGAATCTATCCGAGCTCAAGACCAAGAGCATGAATGAGCTCATGGCGCTCTCTAAAGAATTCAGTATCGAGAATGCCAGCTCCATGCGCAAACAAGAGCTCATCTTCGCCTTGTTGCAAAGCTGCGCCTCCAACAACGGCGCTATATACGGCGAGGGCGTTCTCGAGATTCTTCCCGATGGTTTCGGCTTCCTCCGCTCGCCCATGTACAGCTACATGCCGGGCCCTGACGACATCTACGTTTCGCCCTCGCAGATCAGGCGCTTCGGCCTGCGCAAAGGCGACATCATCTCCGGCCAGATCCGCCCCCCAAAGGAAGGCGAACGCTACTTCGCCCTGCTGCGCGTCAGCGAAATCGGCCTCGACACTCCGGAAAAATCCAAGCAGCTCGTTCTCTTCGACAACCTCACCCCTGTCTATCCCAACCGCCAGTTCACCATGGAAACTGGGAAGGACAACTATTCCGGGCGCGTCATCGACCTGCTCTCCCCCATCGGCTGCGGCCAGCGCGGGCTCATCGTGGCTCCGCCCCGCACCGGCAAGACCATGCTGCTGCAGAATATCGCCAACTCCATCAACG
>JBMCLC010000173.1:0-4724 GCA_048614715.1 Oceanidesulfovibrio sp. | reverse complement strand
TTCCATTTTTCTGAGCGCGGCAAGCAGCACAGGCGGTTCAATGGCTCTTATGGGCTCCTCGCCAATCTCTGGATAGATGAATCGTGCGAGTATGCCCGTGTTCCGCTCGATGGTGCGCGGGGTCCACGAGGTCTTTTTTTCGAGCCATTCTTCAGCAACCACCTTGAACGTGATGCCCTCGCGCTCTCGTGCTATGAGTGCGGCTTTTTTCTCTTTGGCAGGGTCGGAGCCGTCCAGAAGCAGTTTGCGAGCGGCGTCTCGTTTTTCCCGCGCCTCGGCAAGTGACACAAGAGGGTACTCACCTATGGCAAGCATATTTGGCCTGCCCTCAAAGCGGTACCGGAAGCGCCAATGTTTTTTGCCGGAAGGCTTCACTTCCAGGCACAGACCATGGGCGTCTGTGAGCCTGTATACTTTGTTTTTTGGCTTGGCGTTTCGGGCTTTTGCGTCCGTTAACGGCATGGCATCCCCTCCGATTGTGAGTACGGCCCGAGGGCTCATGTAGGGTGTACTCACATTCGTACTCACAAATTGTGAGTACGTCAAAGGACGAAGGTGGATGTTAAAGGATAGTGGTGGATTCGTAAGTGTCTGAAAAATATTTATTTTGGCGTCGAATCGGACGGCTTTGGATTAAGAAATGGCGCGCCAGGGAGGATTCGAACCCCCGGCCGGCGGCTTAGAAGGCCGCTGCTCTATCCGACTGAGCTACTGGCGCGCGCGGGAAAGAACGCTTGCCTACAGGAGCAAGCGTCCCACGGTCAAGCGTTCGTATTGTAGGACGCTTCCACAACGCTGACAATAGATGCTGTCCAGGAATGGTGCCTGATCTACGGTGGTTCGGGGTGCGGAACACCATGGTTCTGTGGATTCCATCCTTCTGGCCGGGCGGGCCGCCTTCTGATGAAGCGTATTGACGCAGAACCGCCCGTGCGACCGGCTTGCAGCACGAGGCCAACAAGTATCCGCCGGGCACGGACTCCGCGGCCATGGCTGCTTGACTTCCCGGGGCTGGCGTCGCATCCATGGTCCATCGTTCCTGCAACGCTATTGAAACCGCATGGCCCACACCGCTTCCCACTTCGCCTCAGCCGCAGCGTTCGAAGACTACCTCGACCGTCTCGGCCTGTTCCACATGGACCTCACCCTCGCGCGCATCGAGTCCTGCCTCTCCAGGCTCGGGCTGGATACGCTGCCGTATCCGGCAATTCAGGTGGTGGGTACCAACGGCAAGGGGACCACATCCACGCTCATCGCCCGCATGGCCGCGGCGCACGGGTTGCGCGCCGGGCTGTACACGTCCCCCCATTTCCTCCATCCGCGGGAGCGCATTCGCTTCATCGAACCGGCACACACCGATACCCAGGGCGCGACAGAACGCAGCGACTGCATATCCGAGAAAGCGTGGCGTGACGCGGCCAACGCTGTGCATCCGGCGCAGGAAGAAGAGCCGCTTACGTATTTCGAGTATATAACAGTACTTGCAGCGCATGCTTTCCGCGGGGCGCGGGTGGATCTCGCCGTGTTCGAGGCCGGCCTCGGCGGCAGGAACGACGCCACCACAGCGTTGCGCTGCCCCACGGTCTGTTTCACACGCATCGGACTCGACCATACCCACATACTGGGGCGCGATCTGGAAGACGTGGCCGCGGACAAGGCGGCTGCCATGCCCAGCCGCGGTACGGCGCTGACCATACGGCAGCAGGAAACCGCGCGCTTCATCCTGGACCGGGAGGCGATCAAGCGGGGGACTCGGCTGCTCGA
Source organism: Oceanidesulfovibrio sp. (assembly GCA_048614715.1). Classification (GTDB taxonomy): domain Bacteria; phylum Desulfobacterota; class Desulfovibrionia; order Desulfovibrionales; family Desulfovibrionaceae; genus Oceanidesulfovibrio. The sequence goes on along the minus strand of JBMCLC010000173.1, from coordinate 2,960 downwards.
GGTTCGGCCGCCGCAGGGGATGGCCTCGGTCGCGGAGTCTGGCAATGGCAGCGACGAGCCTCTCTCTCCGGAGGACGCCCTGGCGCAATTGCCCGCCATGTTACGGGAGAACGGACGGCTGGCCATTGCTGCATGGGCGCATCTGGCGACAACGCATGGCTGGCCGTTCGAAACCGACGCCGTGCGCGATTGCGTGGGTCGCAGCATGCTGCCGGGGCGGTTCCAGCATGTGTACGACAACGACGCCTGGTTCCTGCTGGACGCGGCGCACAATCCGCAAGCCATGGAAGCCCTGGCGCTAAGCATGGCCGAACAGGGCATCGTCCCACGGGCCGTTGTTTTCGCATGCCTGGCGGACAAGGATCTGGAAGCCATGGCCGCGGTGCTGGCAAAGGCCATGGATGGGACCGCACACGTGCCGGAATTGCCGGGGGTGGAGCGCGCCCTGCCGGCGCAAGATATCTGCCGCGCGTTGCGCAATGCTGGGCTGGAAGCTACGCCGCATCCGGACACAGCCGCTTCGCTCACAGCGGCCTGCGCCGAATCGGAGGCCTCGAAGGCTGGTGCGAGGCGTCCGGTTCTGGTCTGTGGTTCCTTGTATTTGCTCGCGGGGTTCTTTACACTGCGCCCGAATCTATTAGGGTCCGCGAACTGCGGGGAATCATGAGCGATACCAAAAAACTGTACAGAATGTTGCCCTCAGTGGACAGCGTGCTCGAACGTCTGGCAGAGGAACCTGATCTGGCGGCGCGGCCCCGGCCGCTTCTCAAGGATCTGGTTACCGAAACGCTGGACGACATGCGCGACGCGATCCGCAGCGGGGCTGTCGCGGAAGGGGAACTTGACGCGGAGACTCTACTGTCCAAGATTGTAGACTCGGTTGGGCGGCGGTCCCGGCCACATTTTCGCCGCGTGGTCAACGCCACAGGCGTGGTCATCCACACGAACCTCGGACGTTCGCTCCTGGCCAACGAGGCTGTGGACGCCGTGGCCGAGGCCTGCGCGCGCTACTCCAACCTGGAGTTCGATCTGGAAGCCGGCAAGCGCGGCAGCCGATACAGCCATGTGGAGGAAATCCTCAAGCGCGTCACCGGAGCCGAGGCCGGCCTGGTGGTGAACAACAACGCCGCCGCCGTGCTGCTCGTGCTGGATACGCTGTGCAAGGGCGGGGAGGTCGTGGTCTCTCGCGGGGAACTCGTGGAGATCGGCGGCAGCTTTCGCATTCCAGAAGTCATGGAGAAGTCCGGCGCGTTCCTGCGCGAAGTGGGCGCCACCAACCGCACCCACCTGAGCGATTATGAGAACGCCATCACGGAGGAGACCAAGGCGCTGCTCAAGGTTCACGCCTCCAATTACCGCATCATCGGCTTCACCAAGGAAGTATCCATCCCGGAACTCAGGAGGATAGCCCAGCCGCGTGGGCTGCCGGTCATCGAGGACCTGGGCAGCGGCAACCTCTTTGACTTCGCGCCTTTCGCCTTCGGCTACGAGCCCACCGTGCAGGAAAAGGTGGCCCAGGGCGCGGACATCATAACATTCAGCGGCGACAAGGTCCTGGGCGGTCCGCAAGCCGGCATCATTGTGGGCCGGGCGGAGTACGTGGAGCGCATCAAGAAGAATCCCATGAACAGGGCGCTGCGCATAGACAAGATGACCCTGGCGGCGCTGGAAGCCACGCTGCAACTGTACATGGACCCCGAATTGGCGCGACGGAAGGTGCCGACCATCGCCATGATGACAGCCGGCCCCGATGAGCTGCGCAAGAAGGCGTATCGCCTGGCGCGCCGTCTGCGGCGTTCTTTGGGAGAGCGCGCCGCCATATCGCTGGCCCCGGGCGCATCCCGCGTGGGCGGAGGCTCTTTTCCGGAGCGCGATCTGGAAACAACGCTGGTGCGTGTGGTTCCCTCCGCGGGTGGACCCTCGCTGGCAACCCTGCGCGACAGGCTGCTCGCCGGTGATCCGCCGCTGGTGGGCCGCATAGAGGACGACGGTTTCTGCCTGGACCCGAGGACGCTGGCCGAGGACGAACTGCCCCTGGCGGCGGAGCTCCTGGCGACGGCGTTCGGGGTTCCGAAGGAGTGAGTCCCGCGCGGCCCGTTCACGAATCGAGGCGGGTCGGACTTCATGCATCTCGACGGTGCGTGACTTCTCTGGTAGGTGTCTGACGATAATCACAAAACTGCCGAATACCTGTGAATACCATGTTGCGACGAATAGTTCCTTGTTTTTTCCTCCTGCTGTTCAGTCTGACCGGCGCCGTGCAGGCGGACACCATCCGCTTCGGCGTGCCCGTCCCCCGCAATTCGATCCAGGCCCTGGAGATGTGGCGGCCGCTGGCGGAGCACCTGGCCGGTTCGGCAGGGCGCCGGGCCACGCTCGTGCCCCTGGGCGAAGGCAACGTGGAGACGGCTGCCCGGCGCGAGAGCGTGGACGTGGCCGTGGTGGATGCGCTGCAGGCGGTTTCCCTGGTGGATCGTTGCGCGTATGTCCCCATCGCCACGCGGGTGGCCTCCAGCGGGGAGCATTACGGCGGGGTCATCGCAGCCTCGGCTGCAAGCGGAATCCGCACCGCGACTGATCTGCGCGGCAGAAGGGTCGCCTCGCTGGGAGCGGAATCCGCCGGGGCGTTCCTGTTCCAGGTGAACCATCTCATGGATCGCGGCATCGACCCGCGGCTGGATTTCGCCGAGTTCAAACGCTGTTCCGGGCAGGCAGAGTGCGTGGAGCTTGTCAGAAGCGGCCGGTACGATGCCTGCTTCGTGCGCACCGGCGTGCTGGAGGCTCTGGCCGAGCAGGGAGCGGTTTCCATGGGCGATTTTGTCGTAGTGGATGCGCGCGATGAACCCGGTTTCGAGCTGGCTCACAGCACGGATCTCTATCCCGCGTGGTTCCTGCTCGCGTCCAATAATATGGACCCGGAGGTGCGGGAGAGTATACGCCAGGCGGCGTTCGCCGTCACC
>JBMCLC010000172.1:0-4731 GCA_048614715.1 Oceanidesulfovibrio sp. | reverse complement strand
ATAGCAGCTTGATGCATAAATAATAGTTGATGCCAGCCGCGACAAAGAAAGCGACGAAAGTTGAAACTACAAGACTTCCACTTGCGCCATGAATGATGGTAAAGAGCAAAACATCAACAATTGCGGCAACGCCTCCGACAAACAGATAGAGCAGAATCTGCAATGGCAATATGGTGCTTGGCGCCGCGTAATGCAGAATGCAATACAGCGCCCGCACTCCATCCCGCCAGTTTATTTTCTTTCCTTCTGTATATGTTCTTCAAGTGTATGATATCGCCATTTCATATACATCGCACCCATTCTGTGCAATCTTTGCAGTAATCTCTGGCTCGAAGCCAAAACGATCTTCTTCAATATGTATACCCTGTATGATATCGCGCCGGAAAATCTTATACCCCGTTTCCATGTCCGTCAGATCCAGGTCTGTGAACATATTGGAAATAAATGTCAATGTACGGTTCATCAGGCTATGCCAGAAATACAGCACGCGTCGTGTTTGGGGCCGAAGATAACGAGAACCGTACACAACATCGGCATTGCCCTGCACAAGGGGTGTCAGCAGCTTCTTCAACTCCGCAGGATCATATTCGAGATCAGCGTCTTGTATGCCCACATAGTCGCCTGTGGCGAACTGGAACCCTGTGCGAAGCGCAGCGCCCTTGCCTTGGTTCGCCTCATGTGAAAGCACCCGTATTTCCGGATACTCAGTGGCAAGTTCACGGGCAATGCCCAAACTGTTGTCCTGCGAACAGTCATCGACAATTATCAATTCGAGTCGTAGCGCGTCATCCTGTATGTCGAGAACGCGTTCGACACATTGGCGCAGTGTGCGCTCTTCATTGTAACATGGAATGACAATCGACAGTGATACGACTGCTCCACTATTTTCATTACTCATGCTCAAACCCATATCCGATTATCATCAGGTGAATTTACGATGCACACCATGTCAGCAGCATCATTTACTCTTCGACTGTTCATTGAGTATCTGAAGATTATTCCGCGCCGAATCGTATCCTGGCGCTATGGCCAACGATGCTTCCAGGTGCTCGCGCGCCAGATCGTTCTTGCCTTGCTTATGTAGATGTAGCCGAGAGTGTTCAACGCCGTATGGTTTTTGGGCCATATCTCCAACGAACGCTTCACGCTTTCCTCAGCCTTGTCCAGATTCCCTGAGAAAAAAAAAGAGCCATCAACGATTCCAGGAGCTGCGACACGTAGGTTACGGCCATTGTCCGTATCGGATGCAGCGCCCACAGTGATGCAACCACCAGAGCAAGAGACGTTGCATGCGTGTTGAACCTGCTCAACGCTTGTGTGGAAAACAAGCGCTTCGCCATTCCAAACAAAAAACATGCCGCAAGCATGTGCACCAATATATTGAACACATGGTAGCTCCACGGCTCAAGGCCGCTCACAATGTAATTCAGCGCAAATGTAAAATTGGCTAGTGGACGGCCAACAACAGCCGTTCCCGATGGCGGATCGAATACTTTTGAGAGAGAGAGGCGGCCGGATCGAAGGGTTGGTGAGTATGTTCGCCCTGTCGTCATAGATGAGATCGCCATGAATCGAGTTCGAATACGCCGCGCACACCAATACGGCGATTATGATGTACGGTATGAACCAGTGGCGCTCCAGTAACCCGGTCAGATTTTCATTCTGATTCATGGAAACCACACATATGAACGATGATTAATGGCATTGAATAATAATATCGGTGCAGTGCGCTTGCAATCCTGGGAAGGAAGGCCTCGGCCTGGCAGGCACCGTTGCGGAATACTGCGGGCACCTTAATCGCCCCTACAACTCCCTGTCAATTCAGGAATAAGTTTTTCAGAGTCACGCCTGGCGGGCACGCTCGGTCGTGGCGGGCTGCTCTGCCTGCAGTACGGGAGCACAAAAAAAGCGCCGTCCGCATGTATCGGACAGCGCCTTGAAAATCCTGGAGCCGACGAGGAGACTTGAACTCCTGACCTGCTGATTACGAATCAGCTGCTCTACCAACTGAGCTACGTCGGCTGGCGGGGAGATGCCTTGTATAGCAACGTTCGCCCATGCGTCAAGTAGTTCATGCGCTATATTCGCTCCGCCTTCATACAGAACGTCCGGGCTCCTGAACAACCCTAATGACGGCGCGTTGAATTGGCGGCTGCAGTTCCACGCGCTCAGCGTAGACGCTGCTTTTCTGTAGCGCCGACATCGCGCCTTTCATTCCCCTGCTCTTCCACCCGCACGATGATGGCATCCGCCTGGGCGTGGTCCAGCACATGGCTCGCGCCGTCGACAGTGCGAAGGTTCCAGCGGGCGTGGCCCTCTTCCGTGGCCAGACGCGCACCCATGTAGACCAGCTCGCCCGTTGACACGCCAGTGGTCGTGGCCGGCGCGGCAACGCTCTCCACTCTTCCGCCAAACCCTTCTCGCAATAGCGAGGCCGGCACCAGGGCTCCGGCTGTCACCACGGGATCCGCGGGTATGGGCTCGCCGTGCGGATCGATTTCCGGATGCTCCAGCAAATCGTCAAGGTCGGCCATGGTCGAGGGATCGTGCATGTGCTCCAGTTCATGGGCTCGGGGATGCAGTTCGTCCGCGGGCGTGCCCACGTGCTCCAGATACGTCTCCCATAGCCGATGTGCGCGCAGCACCTCCGTGGCCCTGGCCATGCCGGGGCTGGTGAGAACCATGGTCCCGTTGTCCAAACCGGCCATCTTCTGCCGCTGCATAGTTTTAAGAGCCCGGTTCACGAGCCGCGGTCTATCGACGTTCGCGCGGATATCCGCAACCTCCATCCGACCTTCCCGACGCGCCGCCAGGGCGAGGATATCCTCGATGAGTTGCGGCGGCACGCCGTGCTGACGCCGCCAGCGCGCCAGCAAGCCATAGCGCGGCGCCACGGCGAGAACCACCAGGAATTGCAGCGTACAGAACAGCATGACCGCGCCCCCGCCAGAGGCGTCGAGCATCAAGGAAAGGTACAAGCCTCCGACCACGCTGGACACGCCGAACACTGCGGCCAGCGCCATCATGCGCTCCAGTCTGTCGGCCAGCAGATACGCCGTGGCCGCCGGGGTGATGAGCAACCCCACCACGAGGATCACGCCCACCATGCTCACCGCGCTGACCACCACAAGAGAGACGCAAGTGGTGAGCACGTAATCGAGCAGAACCACCGGCACGCCTATGGCCGCGGCCATCACCGGGTCGAAGCTGAGAATCTGGAAGCTGCGATAGAACAGCAATATGACGGTGAGCACGAGCCCGCAGGTGAATGCCGCAACAAAGAGGTCGGCGTCGCCCACGGCCAGCACGTCGCCCATGATAAAGTGCATGAGGTCGATATGGATGTGCTGCCGGAAGACCGAAACGAGCACCACGCCGGCGGCGAACACGCCGGTGTACATGATGCCGATGGAAGCGTCCTCCTTGACCCGGCTCACCCGCGAGACGAAGCCGATGAGAAACACGGTGAGCACGGCGGCGATGAGCGACCCAAGGAGCATGCCCGGGGCGTGGGCATCCAGCCCGAAGAGGAGCTTCATGCCCAGGTAGCCTCCGGCCACGCCGGCGATCATGGCGTGGGCCAGCGCATCCCCCAGAAACGCCATGCGCCGCAGCACGACCAGCGAGCCCACAACGCCGGAAACCACAGCCACGAGGATGCCGCCCAGAAGCGCCTTCTGGAAGTACATCTCCCCCAGGGGAGCGATGACCGCGTCCAGAATCATGGACACTCGCCTCCGGGCTCTGCGTCCACTTTATTGGACTCACCCATGCGGGTGAACACCTGGAGACGCCCTTCGTAGACCTGGGCCATAAGGTCCTCGCGCAGCACGGCGGCAGGCGTGCCGTATGCGTACAGCCGCTTTTTGATGAGCGCGAGTCGGTCGAAATATTCGGCCGCCGTGGCGAGGTCGTGGTGCACCACCACCAGCGTCTTGCCCGCCTTCCTGGCGGTGTGCAGCACATCGAGTATGGCGCGCTCCGTGGCGGCGTCCACCCCGGCGAACGGCTCATCCAGCAGCAGAACCTCCGCGCCCTGGGCCAGAGCCCGCGCCATGAACACGCGCTGCTGCTGCCCGCCGGAGAGCTGGCCGATCTGCCTGTCCCGGAAGTCCCCCATGCGCACCATCTCGAGCGCTTCGTCCACGATGCGCCGGTCTTTCGCGCCGGGGTCGCGCCACCATGGAATCCTGCCATAGCGGCCCATCATGGCCACCTGGCCCACGGTGATAGGAAAATCCCAGTCCACGGCCCCGCGTTGCGGCACATAGGCCACCAGCCCCTTGGCCTTGTCCGCCGGTTTGCCCAGTATGGAAACCCCGCCGATATCGCGCTTGACGAATCCGAGAATGGCTTTGATGAGCGTGGATTTGCCGCCGCCGTTGGGGCCGATGACGCCCACGAGCAGTCCGCGCTCTATGGTCACGTTCACGTCGAAGAGCACGGTCTGCGGCCCGTAGCTCACAGTGAGGTGGTCGACCTGGATGGCCGGGACAATGCGGTTATCCGCCATGGGTCGCCTCCCCGGCGGATGGTTCGAGTTCCACGCGGAAGACGCCGCGGATGATCCCGTCCGGACCGGACCAGAAACTCTGCGCCGCCAGAACCACGCCGTCGCGCAGCAGCGTCACACGCACGGCATGCGTCCGCGGTCCCTCGGAATTCTCCCGCGGGGTCGAGGCCTCCACGAGATACTCGGTCGTCCCTGGGCCGATGCCCGGGGCCGGATTC
>JBMCLC010000171.1:0-4759 GCA_048614715.1 Oceanidesulfovibrio sp. | reverse complement strand
CGCTTCAGCGGAGCCGCCGTTCTAGTTCGACCTTGTCGCGCTCTTCTTCGTCCATCTCCAGCAGACGCCGTTTGTCTTCGCGGGTCTCCTTTTCCACGGCTTGGTAGAACTTGAGCACCTTGGAGAAGGCCATTTCCGCCTGGACAATGGATACGCCGCCGAGGGGGCGCCACCCTTCCATGAGATGCTTGCGCACCTCTTCCTCGAGCTCGTGGTCGGACGATGCCTTGATGATTTTGTACTTCACGAGTTTTTTTCCTCCACTCCTGGATAGCGCAGGCATGTTCGTGGGCTGTTACTGATCGTTGTCAATCCGTGCACTATCCCCCTACCACAAAACCGTTGGATTCAAAAAGAGGCGCAATCCGGTATGCGCGCAATCTTGCGGAATCAGACTCTTTCCCGTAATTTGGCTGTGTCCCTCGCCTTTCCAGGCATTCCCTTTGCGATAATCAACCCACGGAGACACGACCATGAAGACGCATCCGGTCGCCCCCGTTCTGCGCTTTGCGCCGATCTTTCTCGCCGCCCTGCTGCTCTGCCTGCCGCGCCCCGCCGCGGCGCTGGACGCTCAGGAGCTGTTCCGAAACGCCCAAGGCTCCGTTGTCGTGGTCGTGGGCGTAGACGCCTATAGCCGCCCAAAATCCCTGGGCACAGGCTTTTTCATCAAGGACGGCCGCTACGTGGTCACCAACCACCACGTCATCAAAGACTCGTCCGAGCTTCGCGTGAAGATTTCCGAAGGCTCCGTGGTCACGGCGCGGCGGGTGAAGGCCGTGGATGAGGACCACGACATCGCCATTCTGGAGATGCCGTCCGAGGGCAAGGGCACGCCCCTGCCCCTTTCCAGCGGAAATCCCGAGATCGGCGAGGAGATTCTGGCCATCGGTAACCCGAGAGGACTGGAGAAGACTCTGTCCACCGGCGTTGTCAGCGGCGTCCGCACGATGAACGGCGGTTCCCTGGTCTACCAGATCACCGCGCCCATCTCGCCCGGCTCCAGCGGCGGCCCCGTGCTCAACGCAAACGGCCAGGTCCTGGGCGTCACCAGCTTCTATGCCGTGCAGGGCCAGAACCTCAATTTCGCCATGCCCGCCCTCTACATCCACAAGCTCCTGGGCGATCCCAGCAGCGGCGACGCCTTCCGCCCGGTGCCCAAGCGCACGCTGAAGATGGAAAAGGACGAATCGGGCGTCATCAACATCTTCGACCGTTAGAGGGAACAGCGGATCGATACGGCGTTCGCAACGCCTCAGGACCGCACCGGCGAGACAGGCTCCGACAGGCTCGCGGTCCGCGCGAACCGGGCCATGCGCTCGTAGCGCGGCGGCTTGCGGCCGTCGAAGAATCCGCACGCCCTGTAGTAGGCCACGTCCTCGGCCCAGACCCTGAACGCGGTCCTGTCCCGAAGGATCGAGCGCGCCAGCGCCGCGGGGTTGCGCAGTCCGGTCATGACCGGGCCCAGCATCTCGGAGGGGTCGCGGAAACACTCCCAGTCGCACAGTCTGCACTCCGGCGCGGGCAAGGCGTCCAGATCCAGATCCCAAAACTTGCCCAGGTTCTCCGAGCCCCTATAGCCGCACGGGTAGGTGTTCATGTCCCTGCTGTCCACGAAGAAGAAATCCACGCCCCCGCGGCAGGGGTAGCCCTGCGGCTCGCCTGTGGCGTAGGAGCGCACAAGCGCGAGCAGGGAGCTTCTGGGCGAAAAAATGCGCAGCTCGCCCCGGAATTCGGGAATGGTCTCGAACAGCGCCTTGAACAGCAGCGCCTTTTCCGCCGGCCGGAAGCGGATGAAGTCGTCCTCGGACGTGGCCGCGTACACGGCGCCGCTATCGTCCTCGAAACTCATGGGATAGCACGCGTTGGCCATGGTGAAGCCGAGGTCGGCCACCATGCGGTAGAAGCGCCGGAACGCTGTGCGCGACGCGGCGTAGAACCGCCGGGCCGAGTCGCTGGCATCCGGGTCGTTTGTGGCCAGCCCTTCGTACACGGGCAGCCGGTGCTGGCCGTCGCCGCCGGTGAGTCGGTTGATGCCCAGATTGGCCGCGGGGTAGATGCCCGCGTCATGGAAGATGGGCAGGGCTTTTTCCATGCCCGCCACAATGCCGGATAAGCCGCGGTTGCGTTCGTGCGTCTCGGCGTCCGCCGAATCCACGCTGATCCAGAACGTGTTCAGAGGCGTCTTGGCGAAGCGCTCCGCCATCCGCTTGATCTTGTCCTCCCAGCCGGGCGTATCGTGGCCGCGGAAAATGAAGCCGTTGGTGCCGGTGCGCACAAAGGGGATGCCCACGCGCCCGGCGTGCTCCATGAGTTCGGCCACTTCCTCGAAATGGAGCAGCGGCTCGCCGCCGGTAAAGGAGATGGACTGCACGCCGCGTTCGGCCACGGCGTCCAGCAGCAGCTTGGCATGGTTGAGATTCAGGGAGCTGCGCTCGAAGGTGCTGCTCCGGCGCATGCCGCATTGGGCGCAGGCCGCGTTGCAGCGGTCCGTGTACTGGATGACCACCTGACCCGGGATGCGGTTGGCGGCCAGCCGTTTCCACGTGGCGAGCCGGAAAAGCGGGTGGCGGCGCATACCTGCCGGCGGCTGCGTCGCATGGGGGTTCCGGCCCCTGTCGCGGACCGGTTCGGCGTGTTCTTCCGTATTCATTTTCGTGTAGAGCATCATGGGTGCCGGGCTAGCATCCATGTGTGTCGAATGCGTGTCGGCTTACGCCTTCCGGCATGCCGCCATGGGCATGGCCCGTCCGTCGAACAGTCGCAAGGCCCCTGGAAGTATACGTATGGGCCATGCATAAGAGCGTCGTCTGCCGCAGGCCATGCTTGCATGGGAGAGGCGCGGTCGTTCTAGTTCTCGCCGTACATTGTCCAGGTTGTATCGAAGCAGCGGGAAAGCGAGCGGGTTTCCATGTAGTCGCGGGCGCTCTTGCCCATGGCTTTCAGCCGGGAAGGATCGCTGACGAGGGAGACTATCGCGTCCTTGAGCGCGCCGGGATCGTTGCCCGCCACCACCAGGCCTGTCTGGCCGGGCAGCAGGTTCTCCTGCGGGCCTCCCTGGTCCGTGACGACAACGGGAATGCCGGAGGCCTGAGCCTCCAGCACGACTCGCCCGAAGGTGTCCGTGGTGGAGGGGAAGACGAAGAGGTCGCTGGAGGCATACGCCGCGGAGAGATCGTCGCCCTCCAGCTTGCCGGTGAACACGGCGCCCGTGCCTACGAGGTTGCGCTCCATCTCCTCCCGGTATGGGCCGTCGCCCACCACCACGAAGTCGAGCTTGCCGGGATACTGCTCGGCCACCTGCCTGTAGGCTTCCTCGAGCACGTGGAGATTCTTTTCCTTGGAGATGCGGCCCACGTAGAGCAGCTTTTTTGAGCCGTTGAGGCTGAAATTCTTGAAGAATCCATTGCGCTTGAGCGGGGTGAAGCGCTCCACGTCCACGCCGCGGGGGTAGCGCCGGATCTTGTCCGGGTGCACGCCTTTCCCCCTCAGCTCCTGACCCACGGCGTCCGAGGGCACGTACACGTAGTCCATCTGATTATAGTACCAGACCATGGCCTTCCACATGAACTCCTCCATGCCCTCGTCCTCCGTGAGGTGCAGGGCGTACTGCGGCAGAGCGGTGTGGTAGGTTCCGGAGATGGGCAGCTTGAGAGCGCGGGCGATGCCCAGGGCGGCGAGGCCTATGGGCCCTGGCGTGGCGGAGTGGATATGGGTGAAGCCTTGTTCGTACACTTCGGTGAGCATCTGGAGGAACGGCGGATAGAAGAGCGAGAGTTCCGGGTATTCGGGTAGTTCGTAACGGCCCACGGGCTTGAAATTGAGCACGCCGGGCAGATCGCGACTGGTGCCGTCGTCGCAGGTGACGATGGCGTATTCCTTGTTGCTGGTCCGGGCTAGGTTCACGTGTTCCTGCAGCGTCTTCGCCACGCCGTTGGTCTCGAAGAAGGTGTCCGTGAAGTGGGCGATCTTGACCCGCTTCCGTGGGCGTTGCAGTCCGGGATGGAAGTCCAGGAACCTGGACAGGGCCTGCTTGCAGAAAGCGCGGTCCTTGGTGAACACGGAGAAGCCCACGAAGAAGGGCGACAGTAGCGTATAGAGCACGCCAGCGGATGCGAATTCCTTGTAGATATTGAAAAAGTCGGCGTTCTCGACCCGTTCCATGAGCCTGTCGCCGTAGTGGGCGAGCACGCGGTTGGCCGTGGCGTTGGCGAACTCGAACCACTCGTTCTCTTCCGCGGCCGCGCGCATGGAATCCGGGTCGGCGTCGCGCCGAGATTCGAACTCCTGCTGGGCCATGGTCTTCAGGATGGAGCGCAGCTCCTCGGGCTCGGTGCGCTTGCTTCTGCGGCGCAGCACTCCTGAGTTGTGGATGGCGGCCTTGGCCTTGTCCATCAGTGTCGGCGGCGGCGAGTCGGGCGACAGGGATCGATCCAGGAAGGTGCAGAAGCGGTCCTTGTTCACATAGCGATCGAGGCCGAAGCGCTCGCGGTAGAATTGGTAGGCGATGCCGTAGAGGATGTGGCCGAAGGCCTTGGGCGATGCGTGCCTGCCGCGGGGCTCGGAATCGCCGCGGGCCACTCCGGTGAAAAAGCTGTCCAGGTCGCGCGCGCCCGGAACCTCCGTATGCATGCGGGCGATATGCAGGCCGCTGTGGTCGTCCGAGCCGCCGGTCATGGACTTGTTCCAGGGCTCCTTGCCGTAGGGCTCGATGCCGTGCGTGTCAGCGAGTTCATCCATCACCGAGGGAGTGAGCATGTTG
>JBMCLC010000170.1:0-4769 GCA_048614715.1 Oceanidesulfovibrio sp. | reverse complement strand
GATCGACATCCACACCGTGGGCGCGGGCGGCGGCTCCATCGCCGCCGTGGACGCCGGCGGCCCCCTCACCGTGGGGCCGGAGTCCGCCGGCGCCGACCCCGGCCCCATCTGCTACGGCAAGGGGTCCGACATCACGGTGACGGACGCCAATCTCTATCTGGGCCGGCTTATCCCGGAACATTTTCTAGGCGGAAACATGGCGCTGGATCTCGATGCCCTGGATAAGCCTTTTACCGAGATGTCCGCGCGGCTCGGCCTTGCGCCCGTGGAGCTGGCCGAGGGCATCCTGGCCGTAGCCAATGCAAACATGGAGCGCGCCATCCGGGTCATCAGCGTGGAGCGCGGCTTCGACCCCCGGGAGTTCACGCTCTTCTCCTTCGGCGGCGCCGGTGGCCTGCACGCCGCGTATCTGGCCAGGCTCCTCAATATGGAAAGGGTCTTCATCCCCAAGAACCCCGGCATCCTCTCCGCCCTGGGCATGCTGCTGGCCGACATCGTCAAGGACTACTCGCATACGGTCATGGTGGAAGCCGCCAGCTCCACGCCGGAAACCATTGCCGCGGCACTGGCTCCTCTGGAGGCCCGTGGCGCCGAGGACCTCGCGGCCGAGGGAATCGGCCCGGAGCGTACTACCTTCGAGCGTTACCTGGACATGCGCTACGAGGGTCAGTCCTACGAAATTCTGACCCCCTTCGATCCGGACGCGAAGGACATGGACGCCGTCGTCGAAGTGTTCCACGAACTGCACGAGCGCACCTACGGCTACCGCAACCAGGCCAAGCCCGTGCAGGTGGTCAACGTGCGGCTGCGGGCCCGCGGCGCGCCCACCAAGCCCAGCTTCGCCACGTCGCCGCTGGCCGGCGAGACGCCGCCCGAGTCCGCGGACCTGGGCGCCCGGGAGGTTATTTTCGAAGGCGAAGCCCATGCAACCCGCGTGTACCGGCGCGAGGAGCTCGAGGCCGGCAACGTGATTCCCGGCCCGGCCGTGCTCGTGGAGTACACCTCCACCCTGCTCGTGCCGCCCTTCGCCACGGCTGTGGTGGACGAGTACGAGAACCTCATCCTGACCATCTCCTGAAACGAACGCGGAGCATCATCATGGACGTGAACCCGATCCTTATAGAAGTCTTCAAGAACCGTTTCGCCTCCATCTGCGAAGAGATGGGCATGACCCTCATGCGCACCGGCTTCTCGCCCAACATCAAGGAACGGCGGGACTTCTCCTGCGCCCTGTTCGACGCCCGGGGCGAGATGATCGCCCAGGCCGCGCACATCCCTGTGCACCTTGGCTCCATGCCGTTGTCCGTACAGGCGGCCATCGCGGCCCGTCCCATGGAGCGCGGCGACATGGTCATCCTCAACGATCCATTCAAGGGCGGCACGCACCTGCCGGACATCACCCTGGTTGCGCCGGTATTTTCCGACGACGCGGCAACCGAACCTTCCTTCTATGTGGCCAACCGCGCCCACCACGCGGACGTGGGCGGCATCTCGGCCGGCTCCATGCCTTTGTCCACCTCCATTTTCCAGGAAGGAATCATCATTCCGCCGCTCACCTTCGTCAAAGCCGGGGAGATCGTGGAGCCGCTGCTGGCCTTCTTCCTGAACAACCTGCGCACCCCGCAGGAGCGCGAGGGAGACTTCGCGGCCCAGGTCATGGCCAACGTCACGGGAGTCAAGCGCGCCCAGGAGCTCATAGCCAAGTACGGGCTGGACGTGGTCAAGCGCTACTCCGACGTGCTCATGGACTACGCAGAGACCGTGACCCGCGCGGCCATCGCGCGCATTCCGGACGGCGACTACGAGTTCGAGGACTTTCTGGACTCCGACGGCATCACGAACGAGCTCGTGCCCATCCGCTGCGTGCTGTCCGTGGACGGCGAAACCGCCACGCTGGACTTCTCTTCCTCGGGCGCGCAGGTCCAGGGCAGCGTAAACGCCGTGCGCGCCATCACCCTCTCGGCCGTGCTCTACGTGTTCCGGGCGCTCATCACGGAGAACATCTCCGCGAACGCCGGCTGCCTGCGCCCGCTCACCGTGGTCACCAGACCCGGCACCATCGTGGACGCCCGGTTCCCGGCGGCCGTGGCCGGCGGCAATGTGGAGACATCCCAGCGCATAGTGGACGTGATACTGGGCGCGCTGGCCCAGGCCTTGCCCCAGGCGATGCCCGCTGCGAGCCAGGGCACCATGAACAACATCACCATCGGCGGGCACGATCCGCACAAGCAGCGCCCCTTTGCCTATTACGAGACACTGGGCGGCGGCATGGGCGCGTCCGTGCACGCGAACGGCGAGTCCGCCGTGCATTCCCACATGACCAACACCCTGAACACGCCTGTGGAGGCCATGGAGTACGCCTACCCCTTCCTGGTGCGGGAATATTCGGTCCGTCGGGGTTCCGGCGGCGCGGGCGCGCATACTGGTGGTTGCGGCATGGTGCGGGAGATAGAACTCACCGCCGACGCGGAGGTCACCGTGCTTTCCGAGCGCCGTCGCATCGGCCCATACGGCCTGCAGGGGGGTGAGCCGGGGGCCAAGGGCTCCAACATCGTGGTCCGCGCCCAGGGCGGCCGGGAGCAACGCGAGGAAAAACCCGGCAAGTTCAACGCGCGCCTCAAGGCGGGCGAGCGCATTCGCATGGAGACTCCTGGCGGCGGAGGCTGGGGCGCGGATTAGACGGGTTACGTTTCTTCTTCCGGCGGCAGAAAAAACACGTGGACCGCGACAACCTTGGAGAACGAAGGGGAGAAAGCAACCGAACCATGTACAAGTATTGTTAAAAAACCGTAACAGCATTCCTTTTCGAGCATATGTTGCGTATGTTCGATCACCAGGCGTCGGCCGGGCATGGACTCACCGGCCGCAACCAGCTTTCGGAGGAATGCTCCCGTGCGACCGGTTCGCGGCGTCTCCCTCGCCATTATCCTGCTGCTGTCCCTGTTCACCTTCGCCGTGTTCTCATCGCGGGACAAGGCGCCTGCCGGCGTAGCGAGCGTCGCAACGCAGTCGCTGCCCGACCCCTCCTCTCTCGAGATCGTCGCCATGCTCACCGAGGCTCCAGGCAACATCGCCGTCACCCCCCAGGGACGCATCTTCATCTCCATGCACCAGTTCTACGGGCCGCGCATGCGCGTCATGGAATTGGTGGACGGACGCCTCATCCCCTACCCCAACCTTGCCTGGGCCTCGGCTCCGGAGGGGGGCGGCGTGGGACTGGAGGCCGTGCTGGGCATCCGCAGCGACCCGGACGGCGTTCTCTGGCTGCTGGACAACGGCGGGGACGCGTCCACGCCCAAGCTCGTGGCCTGGGACACCGTGCACGAGACCCTGCGCCACGTGTTCGAACTGCCCAAGCCCGAGGATGTGCAGTACTCCTTCCTCAACGATCTGGCCGTCGATCCGGAGCACGGACTGATCTACATCGCCGATACGGCCGGCGCGCAGGCCGCAATCCTCGTGGTGGACATGGAGACCGGCGCCAGCAGACGGCTCCTCGCCGGCCACGTGTCCGTGATGGCGGACGCAAACGTGACCATCGAGTTCGAGACCGGGCGGTCGGTTACGCGCATCGGTCCCAATGGCGGCAAGGAGGAATGGAAGGTGCCGCTCAACCCCATTACCGTGGATGCCGAATACGAGTGGCTCTACTACGGCCCCATGCACGGGAACACGCTGTTCCGCATCAGAACCGACGACATCGCCGACGTGTTCGCCGGACGACGCAGCGCGAAGTCCCTGGGCGAGCGCGTGGAAGCCTTCGGGACCAAGCCGCCCTGCGACGGCATCACCATGGACGCAGGCGGCAATGTCTACATCACGGACATTGGCAACGCGGCGGTCGGCGTCGTGGATCCCACCGGCCACTACCGCACCCTGTACCGCGATCCGGCATTGCTAGATTGGGTGGACGGTCTGGCCAACGGACCGGACGGCTACATCTACGGCACGGTCAACAAGCTCCACCGTTCCGCGCCGCTTTCCGGCGGCCATGGCAGCGCTACGCCGCCGTTCTACGTGGTCCGCTTCCCTGCGCTCGTCAACACCGCGCCGGGACGCTGACACTCATCCCTGCTTGTGGCCGCCCTCGGTC
Source organism: Oceanidesulfovibrio sp. (assembly GCA_048614715.1). Classification (GTDB taxonomy): domain Bacteria; phylum Desulfobacterota; class Desulfovibrionia; order Desulfovibrionales; family Desulfovibrionaceae; genus Oceanidesulfovibrio. Next base: position 676 of record JBMCLC010000170.1, on the reverse strand, counting down.
ACGGACGGTCAATTTTCCCGCGACCCCTGGTGAACACAGCAAAAAACAGATAGACTAGAAGTGCTTCCGGCCAGCGTAGAACACTTAACCTTGCGAAGGAGTACCGCCATGCGTTCTCTCGGCGCCAAGCCTCTGGCCCAGCCCGCTCCGGTATGGGTCGTCGGCACGTATTTTCAGGATGAACGGCCCAATATCATGACGGCGGCTTGGGGCGGCATCTGTTGTTCCGATCCGGCATGCCTGCAAATATCCCTGCGCAAAGCCACCGCCACGTATCACAACATCCTGCACAACAAGTCTTTCACGGTAAACGTTGCCAGCCCCGAGCTCATGGAAAAGAGCGACTATGTGGGTATGGTTTCCGGCAAGGATACCGACAAATTCAAAATCACGGGGCTGACTCCGGTGAAGAGCGATCTTGTGGACGCGCCCTATGTGGCCGAGTTCCCCATGATCCTCGAATGCACATTGATCAAGCACATCGAAATCGGCCTGCACACCGTGTTCATCGGCGAGATCAAGGACGTGAAGGTCAAGGAAGAGTTCATGGACGGCAACCACGCCGACATGGCCGCGATCAAACCCGTCATCTTCGCCCCTGGTTCCCGGCGTTATTTCTCCATAGGCGAGGAGATCGGCCAAGCCTTTTCCTCGGGACGGGCCTGCATGCGCAACG
>JBMCLC010000169.1:0-4795 GCA_048614715.1 Oceanidesulfovibrio sp. | reverse complement strand
TCGAAAAAGCCCATGGCCTGTTCGGCAAAGCCCATCTTCACCTGGCACACGCCCTGGCGGTAGGCGGCGTCCAGCCAGGAGGGCGAGATCGCGAGCACTTTCTTGTACAGTTCCATGGCGGTTTCCAGCTTGCCCATCATCTCCTGCGCCCGGGCCTGCAGGAACAGGAGGTAGGACTGCTGCAACGGCGTGGTCGTGCTGCGCTCTCCCTCGGACCACAGGGACAGGGCGCGGGGCTCGTCCCCCCTTTCCAGCATGGAGAAGCCACGCAGCGCCACAGGCTGGTAGTTGCGCGGGGCCTTGAATATCTCCTTGGAGAGGATTCGCTCCACGCTGACGTATTCGCCCTCGCGAAGCAGCTCCAGAGCCTCCCATACAGGCTCGCCGCCGGGCTCCACGAGCTGTCCGAGCGCCTTGGGGTACTCGCGTCCGGTGCTGCGCCACACGGTTTGCAGCATGCGCAGCTGGGCCGGCGCGTTGATCTCGTAGATGGCGCGCATCAACAGGTTTTCCGTGGCCCCCTGGCCTTGCAGCAGATCGGTGATGCCCGCGGTGATGTCCCCCTTGAGCTGGCCGTCTATGGATTCGAGCGCGCGCTTCATCTCGTCGATGTCCACGGCAGCCACCCGTTCCCAGATGTCCTCCTCCAGGCTGTCCATTGGCCGGCTGGGGCACTCCGTCAACTTGTGCGTGCGCTGCCCGCAATAGAAACAGGAGGCATGCTGGCCGGCGACCAGCCGCTTGGGAAGCTCCACCTGGAGCATGTCCTCCACGACAGCCATTTCGTTCTTCAGGCTCACGTTGCACCAGTCGTCCATGGAGCTCTGGTCCATGGAGAAGCGCACGTCCTTGATCTTGAACCCTTCGCCCATGAGAAACGCGTTGCGGTAGCTCATGTGCGGGAAATCCGGTGAGAGCTGGTCCCAGTCCAGCGGGATTTTCTTGTACAGGTCGGGGTTCAGGTTGAGCCCCTTCTTGGCCACGATCGCCTGCACGCAGGGCCAGTACTTCTCCGGGCTCGATTCCCGCAGGCGGCTCACCATGGTCAGATACTCCTGGCACCACATGCGCAGTTCGCGCAATGTTTCCAGGGGCAGCATCAGAAAATTGTCATGGTAGATGTACTTGGCTTTCAGGCGCTTGAGAATCTGCTCGATTTCGTGGAAAAAATCCCGCCAGCCTTGCTGGAAGGACTTGTCCAGCGGGTTGCCCACGGGCTTGAGCACCAGATACCAGCCCATGGACGACTGATACGGCAGCCGCGGGTCCGCGTGGAGGGTCTTCCACTCCAGCTTGGCCAGCCCGGACTTCTTGGGCGCTTCCTTGAATTCTATCCCCGGAGTGCCCTTGAGGATTTCCGAAAGCTTGGGATGCACCCAGGCTTGAAACTCACCGATCTCAGGCGCTTCCTGGTTGCCCAGTCCGCTTTCCAGCGACATGGAGAGCTGCAGTTTCATGTCTACCAGCAACTTGGCGGGCATGACCTGCACATACGCCTTCAGCGGGTTGAGACGCGACCAGACCTCTAGCTTGGCCAGCGCCATGAAGACGTCTTTGGAAAAGAAGAACCACAACGCCTGGCGGCGCTCGTTCGCGATGCGCATGCCGCCGTAGTCGGCCAGCGTCTTGTCCACGGCCGGATTCAGGTCCGTCGCCCAGGAGGCCCACACGGCAAACCCCGCGGCGACCAACCTCGACTCCTTGAACTGCGGCAGCTTACCGATGAGCGAGTTCAGGGAGTTCTTGTCCATTCCTTCTCCTTGACCTTGCACCTGGAACAGGAAACTATGACTGTATGAAACCCATGAGCGCAGACGCCGCTATCGCGGCCATCAAAAAGGAACCAGGCTTTGCCGAAAACGTCGGCATGATCCTCGTGCACAACGGCGTGGTCCGCGCGACCTCCCGCAAGGACACCCGCGCGGTGAAGGCCGTGGACATCGCCACGGACCTCGACCGTATCGAAGCCCTGCGGCAGGAATTCGAGCAGTACCCCGGCATATTCCGCGTCCGTGCCGAGGCCCGCTCCGGCCATCTCCTTCCGGGAGACGACGTGCTTCTGCTCGGCGTGGCCGGCGATATCCGCGAGAACGTGAAGGCCGCGCTGTCCGAATTCCTCGAACGCGTCAAGAGCGAAGCGGTGAGCAAGGTCGAACACCTGGCGGATTGATTCCAGCGCGGCGCCGGAGTTTTTTTGGCGCGCCAGACCGCCGGGCGCCGGCGTCCCGTGAGCCGTTGCTGTCGTGTTTCCGCCCCGCGCGCGGACGTCCAGTTCGTGCGTCCGTGGTAGTATGCGTTTGGTGTTCCTGTCCATTAGCGTGTTATATCTGTATGTTGTATCAACCTTTTCCGCCGCGCGCCGCTTGCGTGCAGGCTTTCTTCCAGCCAAGGCATCGGTTGATGTCCGGCCCTGTCCCGACGTCTTCTCTGCGCCGCGCGCATTCTCGAAGTTTTAATGCAATAGCCGTGCTAGCTTTGGTTTCCGCCCCATCCTTTTTCCAGCATGCGGCCCAGCAATTCAGCAACCGAGTCCACGTCCAGCGCTTCCATGCAGCGGGGTTCTCCGCAATCGCCCCTGGAGCCGGCCACCGCGCAGGGCGCACAGGCCATCTGGGCACGCGCCGTTTCATGGGGTTTGCCGCCCCGCTCCCGCCAGGGAAATGTCCAGGAGGCCTCATCCGTGGGTCCCAGAACGACGAGCGTGGGGGTGCCCACGGCAACAGCCAGATGGCGCGGCAGGGAGCAGTTGCCTACGTGCATTCCGGCCCCCTCGATGCACGCAGCCGTGGTGCGCAGGTCCATGGCCTCGCTCGCCATGCGTATTCTCTCCGGGGCCACTCCCTGTTCCACGGCCTTGCGCCGCACCTCTTCCACATGCGCCGCCTCGCCCGGCCCATACAGCGGCAGAAAGGCGATGTCCGCATGGTCGCGGGCCACGCGCGCCAGGAGCCTGGCGAAATGGTCGGCCGGCCAGCACCGGCAGACGCGCTGCTGGGTGGAATCCAGCGTCACCAGCATGGACTTCGGCAGGCCCGGAAACAATTCCGAGAGCACCGAACCGGCCCGGGTCCTGTCGACATCGTTCAGGTAGATGCGCGGCCGCTCGCCGCCCCATTCGATGCCCAGCGGCTCCAGCAGGTCTATCTTGCTGCGCGCGGCATAGCCGTGCCGGCGCACCAGTGTGTGCGTGTAGAACGGCCGCAGATAGAACGCCCGCTTGTCGGCTATGCGCATGGACGCGCCGGAGAGCAGCGACGTAATCCGCGTGAGCATGGTCTGCTGAAAATCCACCACGACATCGAAGCGGTGCTCCCGCGTGAGCCGCATAGCGATGCGCCAGGCGCGCAACGGACCGGCCATTTCCGCATTCCGCGCCGCGTGGATGGCGGCGATATGGGGGTTGCCCTCCAGAAGAGGAACTGCGCGCGTATCCGTGAGAACGTGCACCTCGGCGTCCGGATAGGACCTGGCGAGGCATTCGATGGCCGGCGTGGCCAGCAGCACATCGCCCAGGCGTGAAAGCTGACAGACGAGGATGCGGGAGACTATGGATGGCGGGGGCATGGGGTCTCTGCTCGTGGGAGATGAACAGTCCGGTTCTGGCACCTACCTTACGATACGGCTTGCTTTGGTCAAGTGTTTTATTCCCCCGGAAAGATTGCGCTTCGCATTCCACAGGCACAAGGCAGCGCCGCCGCTGCTGGACGGCGCGCCCAATCCATGGTTTTCTCGGATACAAGCAGACAGGCAGGTGTGTCATGGGTTTTCGATGGAAGGTATTCTTCATTTTTCTGGCTTTCAGCCTCGTTCCCGTCGTGGTCGTAACGTTCATCAACCATGAGGTCACGGACCATACGGCCGCACTCCTGTCGCGCGGCGCCGCCGAAACCATGGAAACGGTCGTGCGCCACAATGTCGTCCAGATGGTCAGCGACCTTTCCGAAGATGTGGCGCGCAGCAAGAGTACGCTCCTCTTCACCGTGGACGTTCTTGCCGAAGACGTCCGGCAGACCCTCGCCGAACCGCCGGCCCGCCCTCCGGAAGCCGTGTATTCCCTGCGGGATTTCCGCAGCCCACAACGTGCTCCGGACGACATGGCGGAGGCGTCCGAATATGCCCTGCCCGGACAAGACCATGTGATGGTGAGCCGCGGCCACCCCGTGTTTTTCTACGCCGGCGGCGAAGCCATCGACCAGCCGGACGGCGTCTACCCCGCGGACGTCCGCGCCATGGCCGCCGCCGCGCCATTCATGCGCCGCATTTTCATGACCTTCCCGTACATCGTGTACCGCGTCTATGTAGGCCTGGAGAGCGGCCTGCACTGCTCGCTGCCCGGCCACGGCGAATACCCGAACGCCTATGATCCACGCGAGCGTTTCTGGTACCGCCGCGCAGTGGAGGCCGGGGAGCCTGTCTGGACGCTGCCCCTGCGCGACGCGTCCACCTCCAGCCTCATCCTCACCGCTTCCGCGCCCATACGCGATGCCTCCGGGCGCATCGTCGGCGTGGCGGGACTCGATGTACTCGACACCGTGGCCATGGGCGGCCGGCAGATTGTCGAGCGTTGGGGCGCCGAGGCCAGAGCGTTCCTGGTCTATCCCCAGCACAACCCGGAAACCGGGGCCATGGATCTGCGCGTGGCAGCGAGCCAGCCTGCCGTGACGCCGCCCAGGTCCGAAATATCGGACCCGATACGGCGCGGAACGGACATGGAACACCCCTGGCTCGACGAGCTCGATCCGCAGGACAAGGCCGCGCTGTTGGAAAGCCTGGACACGAACCGGCCCGGGGCCAT
>JBMCLC010000168.1:0-4807 GCA_048614715.1 Oceanidesulfovibrio sp. | reverse complement strand
GCCGAGATGAGCCCTGAATCCAAGAGCGTGAAGGCCATGATGCGCCAGGCCAACCGATTGAATTCACGGTATTGCCTGCCCATGGGGCCTGACGAGATTGCCCGCGACGCCATCCAGGTCAAGGATCTGGATGCGGGCAAACAACACGATCATTCCGTGTCCGGCGAGACGGATCTCGATGCCCTCGCCGATTTTCTTCGCTAGGAGCGATTTTTCATGACCGACGAGCACACCCAGTCCGAACAACTGAGCCAGTCCGACATCCAGGCCGAGCACGCCAAATACATCGCCCCGCTGGGCGACTGGCAACGCTCCCACATGAACGATGTACTCGCCAAGACCAACGTGGGCGAGGATGTCTGTCTTGTGGGCTGGGTCCAATTCCGCCGCGACCACGGCGGCGTCATTTTCGTGGACCTGCGGGACCGCCGTGGCCTTACGCAGGTCGTGTTCAGCCCGGAGGAGAACTCCGACGCACACGACCGCGCGCACATCCTGCGCACAGAGTACGTCATCGCCATCAAGGGCAGAGTGCGCGAACGTCCCGAGGGCATGGTCAATTCCAACCTCTCCACCGGCGAGATCGAGGTGGTGGTGACGGACTGGAAGCTGCTGAACACCGCGCGGACCACGCCTTTCCTCATCGAGGACCGTGTGGACATCAGCGAGAATCTGCGTCTGACCTACCGCTATCTCGATTTGCGTCGGCCATCCATGGCCAAGAACTTCCAGCTGCGCCACCGAGCCACCCAGGCCACGCGCAACTATCTGGATGAATACGGTTTTCTTGAGGTCGAAACTCCGGTCCTCACCAAATCCACGCCCGAGGGCGCGCGGGACTTTCTTGTACCCAGCCGCGTGAATCCCGGCGAGTTCTTCGCCCTGCCGCAGTCTCCCCAACTCTTCAAGCAGCTCTGCATGGTGGCCGGCATGGACCGCTACTATCAGATTGTGCGCTGCTTCCGCGACGAGGACCTGCGCGCGGACCGTCAGCCCGAGTTCACCCAGATCGATATCGAGATGAGCTTTGTGGACGAGGAGCGCGTCATGGATATGGCCGAGGGGCTTATGGAGCGCATCTTTTCCGAGACGCTGGGCCTCAAGCTGGAACGGCCGTTTCCGCGCATGACCTACGACCACGCTATAGACCTGTATGGCGTGGATCGTCCGGACACGCGCTTCGAGCTGTTCCTCACCGATGTGACCGATGTGGTTCGCGGCTCCGAGTTCCGCGTGTTTGGTCAGGCCGAGCTGGTCAAGGGCCTGCGCGTTCCCGGCGGTCTAGAGCTCTCGCGCAAGGAGATCGACGACTACACCGAGTTCGTGAAGATCTATGGCGCCCATGGGCTGGCGTGGATCAAGGTCAAGGACGACGAGTGGCAGTCCCCGTTCGCAAAGTTCCTCAGCGAGACGGAAAAGGAGGGACTCAAGGAACGGCTTGGCATGCAGCCGGGCGACATCGTCTTCTTCCAGGCCGGCGCGGCGGACATGGTCAACTCCGCGCTCGGCGCTCTGCGCATCAAGATGGGCGAACGGTTCGGCCTTGTGGACGACACCATTTACTCCATGACCTGGGTCACGGATTTCCCGCTTTTCGAGTATGACGAAGAGGAAAAGCGGTTTGTGGCGCGGCACCATCCTTTCACTTCGGCTCAGGAGGCCTCGGCCGAGAGCATCGCCACCGAGCCGGAAAAGGCCAAAGCGCGAGCATACGACCTTGTTATCAACGGCTACGAGATCGGCGGCGGTTCCATCCGCAACCATACGCCCAAAGCGCAGATGGCCATGCTCAACGCACTGGGCATGGACGATGAAGAGGCCCAGTTGCGCTTCGGCTTCCTTCTGGACGCTCTTGAATACGGTGCGCCGCCGCACGGCGGCATCGCATTCGGGCTCGATCGTCTCGTGATGCTCTTGTCCGGGTCCAGCTCCATCCGCGACGTCATCGCCTTCCCAAAGACGCAGAAGGCCACCTGCATGATGACCGAAGCTCCGAGCAGGGTATCCGCCAAGCAGCTTCGCGAGTTGCATATCCGGCTGCGTGAATCGGCCACCGATAAAGGCAAGGGCGAGTAGAGCGGTTATTATTTGCCAGAACCCCGGCACTTCACGAGGCGGATTGCCATGCTTACAGTATGGTGATCCATACGATTTTGACCGAGGGTAGAATAGCCATGGCTTTGCAGATTTGCACATATCCAGACCCCGTTCTGTCCAGGACAGCACGTTCTGTAGACGAGATCACGCCGGAGCTCGTTCAGCTCGCCAAGGAGATGAGCGAGTGCATGTACTTGAATCAGGGCATCGGCCTTGCCGCGCCCCAGGTCGGCGAATCCATCCGGCTCATTGTTGTGGACGTAAGCGGACCTGAGGAGCGCACGGGGCTCATCACTTTGTTCAATCCTGTCATCGCCAGCTATTCCGGCGAGGTGGAGAGCGATGAGGGATGTCTATCCCTGCCCAATTTCAACTGCACCGTGAACCGCGCGGCGACAGTCACGGTTCGCGGCCAGGATATCGACGGCAACGATGTAACCATTGACGCCGAAGGCCTTCTCGCCATCTGTCTCCAGCACGAGATCGACCACCTCGAAGGCACGTTGCTTCTCAACAGGGTAGGGCGGATCAAGAAATCCATGTACGAGAAGAAGGTCAAAAAGCTGGACAAGAAACGCCAGGAGGCTTGATTCCATGCGCATCGTGTACATGGGCACGCCGGATTTCGCCGCGACCATCCTAGAAGCCATCCTTGGATTCGAAGGCGGCGAGGTCGTGGGCGTGTACACCCAGCCGGACCGTCCGGCAGGGCGGGGCAAGAAGGTCCGCTTTTCCGCGGTGAAGAACCTTGCCGTGGCTCGGCGCCTGCCCGTGTACCAGCCCGTGAATTTCAAGGAGCAGCACGCCATCGAGGAGCTGGCCTCCCTGAATCCCGATGTTTGCGTTGTTGCGGCCTACGGGCTCATTCTGCCACGGGCCGTACTGGACATTCCGCGCTACGGCTGCCTCAACGCCCACGCCTCCCTGCTGCCCAAATATCGCGGCGCTGCGCCCATCCAGCGCGCGATCATCGAAGGCGAACGGGTGACCGGCATGACCATCATGCAGATGAACGCCGGCATGGACACCGGAGATATCCTGCTCCAACGCGCCCTCGGTATCGGAATCCACGATACCGCGGCGACCATTCACGACGAACTCGCGAAGATGGGCGGGCATCTCATGAACGAAGCCCTGTCCAAGCTGGGAGAGGGCGGCTTGACGCCCATCCCTCAGGATGACGCCAAGGCCACCTACGCTCCCAAGCTGACCAAACAGGACGGGGAGGTGGATTGGAACCAGCCGGCCGAGGCCATACACAATCTCGTGCGAGGCGTGCATCCCTGGCCCGGCGCTTATTTCATGTGGGGAGGCATCGATCCCGAAAATACAATCCGGCTTACGGTGCAGCCTGGTTCGCCGGGCCCGTTTCACGGGGAACAGGTACCGGAACCGGGCACTATTGTCGGCCTAGTGGACGACCTGCTTGGCGTCGCATGCGCCGACCGGCTCTACCTCACGCCCAATCTATGCCCGGAAGGACGATGCCTCATGGACGCCAAGGCCTTCTGCAACGGCTATCTGAATCGCTGCACGTCTCTTTCCTGATTGTTTTCATTTCCCTGCGCCGCTACCCATTGTGGTCGATTTAGGGTACATTTTCGACGCTTTCCACAATCGCGCCGGAGGTATCTTCGGCGCGGAAGAAGCGTTATGATATCATGAAGCCACTCCCACCCGATCCGACCCAGCCCATGGCGCGCAAGCGTCTTTTCATCGGCCTTATTTCCGCCACCAGTCTCGTGGTTATCGTGGTCTGCGTGCTTCTGTGGATAATTCCATACGTCGGCTTCCAGTCCATCCATCCCATTGCTCCGCTGGCTTTCGCCTTGTTGTTCGGCGCTGTTATCGTGTTCATCCTCTGGGCGTGGCTGTCCTTGCTGGCCAATATCCACCTCGGCCGCCCGGTTTTGTTTTCCCAGCGCATGCGCGGATTGACAATCAAGCTCTTCCTTCCACTCATGACGCTCCTGGGTCGCCTCGTAGGCATTTCCAAAGAAGACGTCCGTCATTCTTTCATCAAGGTGAACAACGAGTTGGTGCGCGCCGAGAACAAGCGCTATCCTGCCGATAAGATTCTGCTGCTCATGCCCCATTGTCTGCAGTCGAGCCGATGCGACATGCGGCTGACCTATGAGATAGACAACTGCAAACGCTGCGGTCTGTGCTCCATCAAGAATCTGCTCGAAATCCGCGATGAATACGGGGTCCACCTCGCCATCGCCACCGGCGGCACCATAGCCCGGCGCATCGTCGTTCAGACCAGGCCACGGCTGATTATCGCCGTGGCGTGCGACCGCGATCTTTCCAGCGGCATACAGGACACCTATCCCATCCCGGTCTATGGCATTCTCAATGAACGACCGCATGGCCCGTGTCTCGACACCGTGGTCCAGCGCAGCGCCGTGGAACAGGCGCTGGCTTTATTTCTGGAATACCCTGCGCAATCTTCCGGAGCGCAGCAGGCTTCCGAGTCGTCCAAAGCCCATCACGCTGCTTCCGCTCACTAACGGGTATGCCTTGTGCAACCCGCCGTAATCCTGGCAAAGGCCAGGGCCGATCCCTTCCACCCGCCCGTCAACTGGCCCTCCGCGTTCTGATATCCTGCCTTGATGGTGGGCAGCCGTTGCAGGAGGCGCTGGACATAGCGTTGAGCAGCCGTCAACCCTCCCTAGACCCCCGCGACTCCGGTTTGGCCACGGAATTGGTC